>JAFAZK010000041.1 GCA_019239825.1 Verrucomicrobiota bacterium
TCTCGACTCGGCCGCCCTTACAGGGCGCTCTTGGGCTTGGCGCCACCCAGGGCTAAAGCCCTGGGCTGTTCTGTTATCGCCCTTCGGGCGTAGGAGAATATGTGGGTTCCATGTCTGCTCGGACATGTGGTCACTTCTTATCAGCCGTCTCCGTGAAACCCTTGATGGTAGTAACCGCCGTTGTACCCATCCTAAAAATGTCCGGGTCGGGATTCTTAATCACAATACGAACCGGAAACCGTTGAGCGATCCTGACCCAATTGAGGTCGCGTTTAACAAATGGTAGCCCCTTGATTTCCACGTTGTCTTCCTGAGACTGGACAGCCGGCGAGATTCCTTCGACGGTTCCTTCGAAGCGGCGATCCGGGTTAGACAGAAGATAAACTTCGGCAGTCATACCCGGTTGAATGCTCTTCAGTTCGCGTTCGCGAAAGTTCGCTAGCACATACCACGTGCGGGAATCGAGAAATGAAAAAACCTCAACCCCGGCATGAGCATAGGCTCCCTCGGATATGTTCAGACCGACGACCTGCCCGTCAAATGGCGCGACCACTTTCGTGTAGGATAGCTGCAGTTGAGCCGTGCCCAGCGTAGCCACTGCCCCAGGGCGCTCCGCCTGCAAGGTCCCCAACGAACTCACCGCTACCCGCGCCTGGTTAAGCTTCTCCTTCGCTTGCGCGACTTGAGCGTCCGCGGAGGCAAGCTTCGTCCGCGTCTCGTCAACTTGTTCTTTAGTCGTAAAACCCTTCGGTAGCAGCGGTTCGAGACGGTGCAACGTGTCCGCCACCTGATCGCGCTCCGCCGTCGCCTGTTGGACAGCGTCTTCGGCAGCTTTCACCTGGTATTTTAATTGAGCGTCCTGCGTCTTAGCTACTTCAATCTGTTGGTCTAACGAAGATAGAGCTGCTTGCGCCCGGTCCACCGCTAATTGATAGTCCGCCGGATCTATTTCAAACAATAGCTCCCCGCTCTTGACCTGCTGATTGTCGCGGACATTAAGTTTAACAATTGGTCCGGAAATCCGGGGCGCTATCCCGATCACGTTCGCTCTGGCGACGCCATCGTCAGTCCTCGGATGTTCCTCGTTGACATTCCAAGCCGCTAAACTCAATACGAATGCCAGAACGACAATGCCGATCCCCAGAGTTAGAGTGAACAGTGGCTTCAGCTTCTTCGATCGTTTTTTTGGTTTGGCTTCGAAGTCAGGCTTTTTCGTCGTTTGACTAGAGCTCATGAGGTAAGGAGTTAGAAGCTAGAATCTAGGAGCTAGGAGGCGCGCTGGGCATTAGGAAGCGTAAAATAGAAACCAGGTCGCGATGCTGAAAATCAGGATCAGACTAACTGGGATTAACGGGCCGAACTTTTTGAGCGCGCTAAGGTCCAAGAGGCGCCCTATCTGGCTGGCAAGAACCGTCATTATTACTCCGACGATCAGACAGATCAACCAGGCCGGAAAGTACGAGCCATAGACATCGAGACTCGGCGCATAAGTGCAAATCCACGTAGAACCGCTGAGCAAGAGTGGAATGTAGATCAACATTTGAGTGTTTCCACGCGCCTGAAAGGCGAAAACAGAACAGCCCGGGACTTTAGCCCCATGGGCGTCAACCCAAGCGACGTAGCAGCAGTCAGCGCGCACGCACCACCCATATCGGAGGGGAGCCGCATTAGGCAGGTTCTGTCCTTGGACCGAGAAAAGGACTTATCGTGAGGCAGACCCAAACGCGTGGACAGCTGCGGCTCCCTGGGCGCATGGAGAGATCTAGAAGCGTTTTCAACCATGCAGCGTTTGAACCCGCGTTGAACCCCGGGGCGTCGCATCTTATTGAACGCCACACCAGCAAATGGTCTGTCTGCGTCGACATGCCATAGACCTGAAAACGCGGAATGCAACGCCCCTCCGAACTGGGGCCATGGGTGCGCGCCGCCTGTCGCGATGTCACTTAGGTTGACGGCTATGGGCTGAAGCCCTGGGCTATTCTGTTTCCGCCTTTCAGGCGTGCACATAGAACGTTGGTCACAAGTGCTTCTCATCGCCGGATACGCGTTACGGTTTGACTCGAGTCGGGCTGGGCCAAATCGCCCAGAGATAAAGCTAGAGCGGTAGCGGCCGTGTGAATGGCCGACCGGGTTTGGAACAGAGCGTTTCGAGCACTGGTCAATTTAGTCTCGTTCGTTACTATCTCGGTGTAGGTAGAAAAACCTTGTTTATAAGAAGTCAGTACTGCGTCATAGGCTTCCTGCGAGGCTTTTACTAAGGCACCGGCCGCCGCTTCACTAGTGATAGCCGTGTGTAGATCGGTGTAAGCTTGCCAAACTTCGCGGACCGTTTGATCACTGTTCTTTTGTAACTGGCTATTTGCTTCTTCTAAGGCTGATTGCGCGGCCGACAGCTCACGTCGCCGCAGAAATCCGTCAAAAACGGGGACTTCAACCGCTACCCCCCCGCCAAAGGTGGGCGCCCCGGAATCGAAGGTGTTGTTACGCCCCAAGCTTAGCCGTTCTTCGCCGTAGCCAACGCCTCCTACGGCACTGACTTTAGGATAATTGCTGGCCCGGATTTCGTTGATCCTGGCTTCCTTTGACCGAATATTTGCGAGCGCGGCAATCATGTCAGGCCGTTGCACCAGGGCATGTTCGACCAATTCACTGACAGGCGCTTGGATATTGGTGGGAAGCGAGCCGACGAAATTATCTGCGATCTGAATCTTTACTGATGGCCGCAGGCCAATGCTGATTAGTAGGTCTACGCGCGAATCGGTCTGGGCGCCCAGCGCCTTCTGCAGATCGAATTGCGACTGCGCTAATTGCTGCGTCGCCTGGAGCACCTCGGGCTTAGTGGCCAAACCGTTCTGAAACCGTGCCTCGACTGCCTCGTGCACGGTATTGGCGGTCTCCAAGCTGGATTGAGCAACGCGGACAGCGTCCCGTTGCGTGTTATAGACATAGTAGTTACGACTTACATCAAAAACCAATTTTTGATGAGTTGCATTAAACGCAACATTAGCAATCAGCAGTTCCTCGCGTGCAGATCTCACGGCTGCCGCTCTCTCTCCAAAATCGAACAGCAGCCATTTCACAGAAAGCGTGGTTTGAGCCAAAATATCCAGGTGCAGGCTGTTACCACTGTCCTGCAGGCTGATGGCTGAACTCGCCGATCCACCAGTTTGGATCGCGCGGACTAACGCAGCTCGATTAATACTCAGTGAAGGGAGGGGTGCAAAGAGCCGGGTGTAACCAGCTGCCGCCGCCGCCGACAAGAGTGGATAGTACGTGACCTCCTTCAGACCAACAGCGGCCAAAGCCTCTTTCGCTCGCTGCCAAGAAATTTTCGTTTCCGGATTAAGCCTCTGTGCAAGGTCGACCAGATCGGGTAATTCGTAGACCTTGCGAGGGTCCACCTCAGCATTGCTCCCGATCTCCAAATGGCGACTTTGCAGGTCTGCCTGGTGCTCTGCTATTCCCGGCGCAGACCATGGACGATCGGAGGAAGGCGGCGCACTGTCTGTTGATCCAGCGGCCGCTGATCCGGCTAACGAGATCAGGATCAAGATGACCACGCGGTAAAGAGCGGTACACAGCCCCCAGTACCTTGCGTCAAAATGAAGACGTTTACCGCAGCCTAGGCGGCCGTGAAATCTACTGTCCGCCGGGGTCGCTGGACTCATTACTGTTCGTTCTGGTTTCACGTTCTTTCGCCAAGTGTTCTGCCAGCACGGCGAAAGTCTCTTAGCGATAAAGTTGGTATCTTGGTAGTCCTCTTCAGGTCCGGTTATTAATGGCTCTTTCGAGGGGAGAGACGGATTCCTTCGCCGGTAGAGCCGACTGTCCGTTGAGTCGACGACGCGGGCGGTTCCTGACGGATCCGCCGGCTGCCGGACCGCTACCAGTCGTAACTTCATCGTGCACTCGGATTTTTGGTCTTAAAAAGATCGATCTGAACCGTCAATTTGTCGTACCGCAACCGCTCAAGATCAGCTTGCGTGGCCAGACCGTCCTTAACCTGTTTTTCAAGGTGGGTTTCGGCCTCAGTGTAAACGTCCAATTGGCGCTGCAGCGCGTCCGCTTTCTTCTCCGGATCGCCGTCATAAAGATTTGCTTCGGCGGCAAACAGTCTTTCGCCGACATCAATGAGTTCAGGGATCCGGGTCAAACCGCGGTTATAAAGGTCGTAACGCGCCTTCGCTTCTTTCAGCGCCGCATTGAATTGTTCCTTCTTCAGCCGAAGCAGCGGAGGGTCATCGTCTTTCAATTCCAATACTGGCCCGTTGATGACTTCCATCACCTTGGGACTCAGTTTAGCAGCCCGCTGGGCGTACAAAGTGGCCTCTAGGCTGCCCGCAAACAGGATCGTCACCAGCGTAACGCTTGGTACCAGCCGCAACCTGATTCCGTTCATGGCACTCGGATATTAAGTCCGGCAACCCAAATTTGTCCCGCAAAAAACCACCGAATGGTAATACTTATCAAAACCGCTTCACCACGTCTGATCGCCCGCGGCAAAACCAGGATTTGTTCAAGTTCATTTTCTTACACGCATTTCTCAAAAGTTCGGCGCAGCGTACCAAGGCGGCCAGCTTGGAAAAGTGAAACTTATTCAAAAGGCAATTGACAACCATTCATCTTATTTCGAGACAGGAGCTAGCGGCCATGAAAACCAGGTCTAGGAAGCCCAAAAAACGAAGTGGACCGTTAAGTGAAGACGTCCAGATTCGCAGAGTTGACCTGAACTTGTTTCGAGTATTCGACGCAGTCATGCAACATCGAAGCGTGAGCAAGGCGGCAAAGGCGTTATCGGTTACGCCCTCCGCCATCAGCCATTCGCTGAGTCGCCTGCGAGAAGCGATCGATGATGAGCTTTTTGTTCCGGATGTTTCCGGCATGCAGCCCACACGACGCGCGTTCGAATTAGCCTCGGATATACGCAAAGGATTACAGAGTTTCCATTCTGCTCTGATAACTAAGCCATTTGTGCCGTCGCGCGGCATACGGACATTCCGAATCGCTGCTAGTGATTACGTTTCCATTCTTGTGTTGCCCCGACTGATCAAACAATTGGCGGAGATCGCACCGAATATCGATCTTCGCATTTTCCCGTTAAGCCGCCTGGATGCAGTTCAGCAACTTGAAGGTGATCGATTGGATCTGCTGATCGGTTGGTTTGGAAAGTTACCTAATACGGTGCAGCGATCGTTATTGTACCAAGAGCAGGAAGCAATGGTAGTGCGGCCAGGCCATCCGTTAACTAAAGCCAGAATAACCAAACAAAAGCTTTTCCAGTTCCCACATGTGGTTGTCGAAATGACCGGTACTGAAGAACACGAGAAAGACGGCTTTCTCAATGACGAGGGCGTTTCCCGCCGTGTGTGGATCGAGCGGGCTCTGCTGGAATTACAAGATAAGAATGTCAACATAACCGGACGAGCTGCTGTTTGTGTGCCCTATTTCGCGGCCGTTGCTCCCATGTTGGAGGTAACCGACATGGTCGCCACGCTGCCACGACGACTCGCTCTTTGTTTAGCCGAGCGTGGTTCCATCGTCCTGCTAAAATTGCCCTACAAACCGATCACGGTCGAAGTCGAAATGGTCTGGCACCAACGAGTCATACGCGACCCTGGCTTCCACTGGATCCGAGAACTATTGTCCTCTTCGACGGCAGAGTTTGCTGCCAACGCCGATCCGAAAACCTAGTAGAGTCCCTGGTTGTCCTTAGAAACATTCACCTTACCTGAGTAGTGCCGTTGAATGATCACGAGATAACAGACCGCCAGGATCAACGCGGGAAACCACCAAGCGGCTGCAATCCCGAGGCTATAGTCTGGCGCAGCGCAATCAGCGGCGGTTAGTCGAAGATTGGCATCGGTTGTGGAAAAGAGCACGACCGGAAACAACGCAGCAGCTCCAGTCATCAGGATCCCAAACAGCACAAACGTAGATCCCAGGAGCGCTTGATATTCGCGTTGATAACGGAACCCGTTAATCAGAGCGTAGGCACCGGCGATGCCTATAGCCATCGTGGCCCAAGTCACCGGGCGAACGGCGATTCCTGCCAACAACTCCGGACGCACAAACCACGTAAGGATCGTGATGATGACAAAGGCTGGGATCACGGCGATCCAGAGTCTGCGAGCCAGTTTAACCGATCGTTCGTGAACGAGTCCCACGGTTTTCATGGTCAGATAAGTTGCTCCATGCGCGGTCAGAGTGAGGACACCGAACAACGCCACTGGCACCGTGTACCAATCCAGCAGACCGACATTGCCGCGGATACCGAAATCGGTAAAGAATGGCAGGTAAAATGTCCCCTCAGTGTTAAGTGGTACTCCCCGACCGACATTGCCTAACGCCGCTCCAAATAGCACCGCTAACAAAACGTTGCTGAAAACGAACACTGCGTCCCAAAACTGCTGCCAGAGCCGGTCGCTCATATGCCCGCCGACTTCGATGGAAATTCCTCGCAGCAACAGGCACCAAAGAATTAGCATCAAGGCCAGATAACACCCGGAAAATGAGGCAGCCATCAGGCGAGGAAACGCCATCACCATCACCCCTCCCGTACCAACTAGCCAGACCTCGTGCCATGACCAGAGAGGCCCGATGGCAGCAATCACCTGCCTTCTTTCGTTTTGATCGCGAGCTACGATCCAGTGGAGGATCCCAACCCCAAAGTTGCGTCCGTCTAACACGATGTACGTCGTCAACATGAACGCCAGAATTCCGTACCAGAGCGTGATCATATCGCCGCCTCCTGGTGCGAAGGCGCCCCATGGTCAGCGTCCGGACCTTTATAAATTTCGCGCCCCGTTAGGTAGAGAAATAGAAGTCCGAGCACAAAGTAAAGTCCGGCAAAGCCGATGAGGGTGAAGATGGTGTCGCCGGAGCTAACCACCTGGCTATAGCCATTGTTAGTCCGAAACAAACCATGAATTAGCCAAGGTTGCCGCCCCATTTCTGCGGTCATCCAACCCAAAGAAGTCGCAATATAAGGGAACGGAAACGCTAACATAAGGACCCAAAGAAGGGCGGTGCTTGATTCCAAGCGGCCGCGCCAGCGCCTCCAGTTGGCCCAGACCATAATTAGGATAAAGATCGTGCCCAGGGTGATCATAAGATGGAACGCATAGTAGACTAGCTCGATGTTGTCGGGCCAATCGTCCTTGGGAAACTCATCTAAACCTCGGACATAACTCTGAAAGGTTCCATAAGCTAAGAAGCTTAATGCGCCTGGGAGCCCGATAGGATTTTCCAAACGCTGTTGACTAACGTTCGGTTGACCAATCATGGTGACATCAGCGAGACGCTCACCATGGAAAAGCCCTTCCATCGAGGCGAGGGTCGCCGGCTGATAGGCCCCGACCATTTTCGCTTGAGAGTCACCGGTGGGAAACGCGACCAGTAAAGAAGCAACTAAGCCGACCAGTGTTCCGGTTTTCAGATAAACACTGGCTTGCTCAGGATGGATCCGACGCAAACTGTAAAATGCTCCCAACGCGGAGATGACAAATGACCCGGTCACCAATGCTGCACACTGATTGTGAGCGTACTGAACCAAAGCCCAAGGGTTGAGAAGAAATGCGCCGACGTCAATCAATTCCAGGGTGCCATTCGGCGCCAACGCGTAGCCGACCGGATGCTGCATAAAGGCGTTTGTGACCAGGATAAAAAAACCGGATAACCAGCTGCCGGTAGCAACACAGACCGCCGTTAAGAAATGGGTCCGTGGGCCGAGCCGTTTCTCGCCCCAAATGAATGCTCCTATGAAGGCGCTCTCGAGAAAAAATGCGAACATGCCCTCCATCGCCAGGGTCTGGCCAATGATGGCCCCGGAGTACCTGGAGAAGGCCGCCCAATTTGTCCCGAATTGGAATTCCATCGGAATTCCTGTGACGACCCCTACCGCAAAGTTGAGTCCAAAAATTTTGGCCCAGAACCGCGCTGCTCGGTTGTATTTTTCTTCTCCGGTCCGAAGAGCACGCCATTTCCAATAGACCATGAACCAGGCAAGTCCCATGGTGAGCTGCGGAAACAGGTAGTGGTAAGTAATGGTGAACCCGAAATGAATGCGATGCCAAAAAGCCGGGTCGGTAAACGTGTTATCCATGTTATGTGCTTCCTGAAAGAGGTCCCGGTAGACGACCTCCTGCCCGTCCACATTTAGGCTCCCGACATGTTCGCAGTCCTGGTTCCGAAGTTACTGGATGAGCAGGAGCTCATCCCTACCGGCGAACTTAACGGAATCACAAACAAACGAGCAAGTTGCTGAGCAAATCCTCATAACTTTTACGGAAGATGGACAATTTAGTTATTACCGCTCCGCTAACTGGTCAGTCTTCTCACGCATTCGACGCGCTTAATGCTTGCTCAGGGCCTCTCACCGATCACCTCTCACTTTTCACGTCCTAGTTAGCCGGCCCCCAATTTTCGCAGCGGCCGCCTTGCTCGCAGGTCGCGCTCGATTGCCTCAAGAGGGACTCCCTTGGTCTCAGGGACAAAGCGAAGACAAAACCAAACACCGACCCCGCAAAGGACAGCATACAGCAGGAAAGTCCAAACACTGCCGAGTGAATTTAGCAAGCTCAGGAAGGTGAGCGACACAATAAAATTGCTCAGCCAATTGACCATGGTGGCGACGCTGGCCCCTTGGCCGCGCACGTTGAGCGGAAAGATCTCTGAGATTAAAAGCCAGAAGACCGGACCAAGCCCGATGGCAAAAGAAGCGATATAGACAGCGAGACTGAGCACTCCGATCCATTTCAGGGCGTCGCCGCCAATGGCGAATCCAATACCGAGGGACGCGAGCGACACTCCCATCCCGCTGAGGCTGATTAGCAATAAGGGCCGGCGGCCTAGCTTGTCGATGAGCGGAATCGATAACACTGTCATCAACACATTCACCAGCCCGACACCTGCAGTCGCAATAATGGCGGTTTCATTCGAATGAAATCCGGCCGCCTGAAAGATAGTAGGTGCATAGTAAATTACGGTATTGATTCCCGTGATTTGTTGAATAACGGCTAACGCGACGCCGCAGAAAAGAACCGGCAGTACGATGGGCGAAAATACATCGGCGAGCTTACCGTGACCCGGCTCTGCATGTTCCAGAATGTCATTAACCTCTGTCATCACATCCTGGCCTCCGCGAATCCGGGTCAAAACTTTGGTGGCCTCTTGCTTGCGCCGATGGAGCAACAACCAACGGGGGCTCTCAGGTAGGAAGGAAATTCCTATTCCTAGGATGATGGCAGGGATAGCGCCGAAGGCGAACATGAATCGCCAGCCGCCACCAGGAGCGAACACGGCGTCGACTACGTACGCGAGCAAGATACCGGTGGTAATAGCAAGTTGATTTAGAGTAACCAACGCACCGCGCAGGTTCGGCGGCGCCATTTCACTAATGTACAGAGGGGCCGTATAGGAAGCCACACCGATAGCGACACCGACCGCCAGGCGTCCGACGATTAATAGCGGTAAATTTCCGGCAACCGCGCAGAGAATCGAACCCACGGTAAAAATCGCCGCGGTGATGAGAATCGCTCGTTTCCGTCCGAGCATATCCGTAAAGCGGCCGCTTAGAGTTGCACCGGCTACTGCGCCTACCAGCGCCGCGCTAACTAGTACCTCTTCAGCAAACGGTGTTAGTCCAAATGCTCCCTTAATGAAAAGAATAGCGCCAGAAATGACGCCGGTATCGAACCCAAAAAGAAGTCCGGCCAGCGCCGCGGTGCCGGCAACAATTTGAACGAAACCCCGGGGTTGCTTTGCTCCGGGCATTTCGAGACTCTGGGTAACCGATTCCATAAGCTGATCACCGATTTGCGACCGGCGCGGGTGCTTCTGTCGCCGGCTTGGTGGCAGTTTCTGGCGCTGGCGTCGTATGGTGGTCGACGATAATTCGCGAGCCGCGTTGTTCCGTCATATACGTCCAAACCCACTGAACGAAAACACTCACCCGCAGGCTGCTCTGGGCCAAGAATTCGAGATGGATGGCTGCCCATGCCATCCAGGCCAGAAAGCCGCTGATCGCCACCTTGCCCGACTGCAGAATTGCAAACGATTTGCCAACCACGGCCATGCTCCCTTTGTCAAAGTAACGAAACGGCCTTGGCGGAGGCTCGCCTGAGAGCCGCCGGTGAATGAGTTTTCCGGCGTATTTACCTTGTTGCATGGCCACCTGCGCTACTCCGGGAAGCGGCTTGCCGTCCTGGTCCAGGGACGCAGTATCGCCTACGACGAAAACCTCCGGGTGGCCAGGCACCGTTAGGTCTCCCAGAATACGGACTCGCCCGGCGTGATCAGTCTCGACCTCCAACCACTTGCCGGCCGGCGAAGGAGTCACACCCGCGGTCCAGATTACGGTCTTGCTGGCGATACGTTCACCGGCAACGATCACACCGTCCTCGTCGATCTCGTCCACGCCTCGCTCCAAAAGGATTTCGACACCGAGACTTTTGAGCCTCTCGTTAGCTGCCTCGGACAGATTCTCGGAAAAGGACCCTAAAATGCGTTTCGATCGGTCCACCAGGACGACTCGCGCACTCGTTGGATCGATCCGCCGAAAGTCCGATTTCAAGCTGTTCCGGATGAGAGTGGCAATAGCAGCCGCCATTTCAACTCCGGTGGGGCCGGCGCCAACTAATACGAAAGTCAGTAAATCTCGATGCCGGCTAGGATCCTCCTCGGCTTCGGCTTGCTCGAAGGCCTTTAGGATCTTGTTCCGAACCGCAACCGCATCAGCCAGAGATTTCAGACCAGGTGCATAACGCTCGAATTCGTCGTGCCCAAAATAGCTGTGATGAGCGCCCGTAGCCAAAATCAGAGAATCATAGGAAACCGGTACTTCCTTCCTATCGACATCACTAACAAAGACCTGTCGAGCCTCCTTATTCACCCCGCTAACTTCTCCCATTAAGACGGTTACGTTGCTTTGGTCGCGCAGTATGTTCCGGATCGGGGACGCGATTTGCCCGGAACCGAGCACGGCCGTCGCGACTTGATATAGCAGCGGCTGAAACAGGTGGTGATTGGAACGATCAATCAAGAAAACGCGCACCGGTGCGTTCCGAAGAGCTTTGGCAGCGGCTAAACCGCCAAATCCTCCGCCCACAATGACAACAGTGTGAGGCTGCTCCGCCATAACGTATAAGTAGAATCAAAAAGTCTTACTGGCTATTGTACGAAAGTAGGATCTTTGGTCGTCCCCTAAAGTTTGATTTGTCGTGTCGTGCTCGAATGCAGAGTGTGGCCCACCCACTCAGTGTCTATGGCCCGAACCGCTCGATCAAAGTGATGAGGTTGTCTATTCATCTTCACGGACACTAACCTTTTCGAGCACGAGCACGAGGACGATTAGCCGCAGCTACGCCGCGCCGCCCAGCACAAACGTCTCCATAGCGTAGGCAAAGCCTTCCTGTTCATTGGTATGACTAACAAAATTAGCTTCTGCTTGGACCGCCTCGCTGGCGTTCCCCATCGCAATGCTCATCCCGCTCTTCTCGAACATCAGCACGTCGTTGGGCATGTCGCCGATAGTAGCGATGCTGCTGGTGGGTATCAGATAAACCCCGGATAGAAAATCAACTACACTCCCCTTGTTGGCCGCGGGATGAGTTACATCCAGATAGTATGGCTGCGACCGAGCTGCAGAAACCTGGTGACCTAGTTCCTCCTGAACGACTTTCTCGCAGGCCGCCACCGCTTCATGGTCATCGCTCACGCCGACAATCTTGGCCGTCTGTCCAACGTACGGGGAATAATCTGAAGCGACTTCAGGTTTGAATCCAACGGTCCAAGCTTCGCGATCGACATGCGGCCCTTTTGGATCCTGCACATACCAGACTGTGTCGGTATAGAGCCATGCGACTAAGCCGTGGCTGGTAATCAATTCAAGCGCCCGTGCAGCGGCATCTTTGGGCAGGTCGCGCGTGACAATTGGATCCAGCCGCGGCGTGACATAAACGCCACCGTTAAACCCGGCCACGACCGTCGTCAGGGTTAAATCCTTAATCACAGTTTGCATACCGCCGGGTGGCCGCCCGCTCGTGATAGCAAAAGTGATTCCTGCGTCCTTCAGCTTAGCCACCGCTGCTTTCGCTTTAGCGGTTAGCACTTTCTCCTGGGTTACGAGCGTCCCGTCGACATCGGCTAGGACCAACCTAATCGGATCTTTGTTCGTGTAAGGTTTCATTTTTTCAACAGTGGAGCGGCCTCGCTTGCGAGGCCGACGTTAGTTCATTATTCAAGCCGGCGCTTTCCAGCTCCATAGGAGCGCAATCTTTATAGCAATTGCCGTTATAAATCGTCACGAGCTCCGTAGGAGCGACATCTATGTTGGGATTTCATGCAAACGGACGATGCCAAGCCTAGCCGCGGTATGTGGTTCCGTCATCACAACATGTCGCTCCTACGGAGCTGATCGCAATTGGGATCGGGTGGCTATAAATATTTCGCTCCTAGCGGAGCTGCAGTTTGCAAACCGCAAACCGCTTAGTGCTTACTGTTAACTGTTAACTGACGCTAGCACTTCCTTGGCCACCGCTACCACTTGGTCTGGCACAAAACCGAATTTCTTTTGTAGTTCCTTCAGCGGAGCCGATGCGCCAAACGTGTGCATACCGATGACGCGGCCTTTCTCGCCAACGTATCGGTCCCAGCCGAAAGTCGAGGCCTGCTCAATCGCGACCCGCGCTTTAACATTCGGCGGGAAGACAGCAGCGCGATAATCCGCGGTCTGCCGTTCAAAGATATCCCAAGAGGGCATCGAGACGACTCGAGCCTTGACCCCTTCTTTAACTAGCTGCTCGTAAGCATCCACAGCAAGGCTGACCTCACTGCCAGATGCGATTAATATTACCTCCGGATTGCCCCCGGGCGCGTCTGCTAAGATATAAGCACCTTGCGCAACCCCAGCGGCCGGTTCGTACTTGCCCCGATCTAAGGTTGGTAAGGGTTGGCGCGAAAGCGCGAAAACCGCTGGTTGGTGGCGCAGTTGCAAGACATAGCGATAGGCTTCGACGACTTCGTTGGCGTCACCGGGCCTCAATGTTACCAATCCGGGGATAGCCCTTAACGAGGCCAGGTGCTCGACCGGTTGATGGGTTGGACCATCTTCGCCATCACCCATCGCATCGTGAGTGAAGATCATAATCGTTGGCAACTCCATGAGCGCAGATAGGCGAATAGCAGGCCTCGCGTAATCACTAAAAATAAAAAAAGTTGCACCAAAAGGCCGGAGCTTGGAAAGCGCCAATCCGTTAACCACCGCCCCCATGGCATGCTCCCGGATGCCAAAATGCAGATTCTTACCACCGGGATTATCAGCCTGAAAGTCTCCAGCCCCGTCGAATTTCAAGGTCGTTTTGTTAGACGGACCAAGATCGGCCGATCCACCCAAAAACCAGGGTATATTCTGCGCCAGAATGTTCAGTACTTTGCCGGAAGCTTCCCGGCCCGCGATACCCTTCGAGTCAGCCGGAAACACCGGTAGATTCTGGTCCCATCCGGCCGGCAACTCCCGGCGTTGCATGAGATCAATCTCCTTGGCCAGTTCTGGATTTTTGCCCGCGTAAGACGCGAACAGGTCCGCCCATTGCCGGCGCGCTTTCGCACCGCGCGCGCCGACTCCCGCCGCGAAATGTTCCCGGACGCCGTCCGGTACAAGGAACTTCGCGTCTTCCGGCCATCCGTAGCTGCGCTTGGCGAGACGAACCTCGTCCTCGCCCAGCGGTTCGCCGTGGGCCTCCGCCGTGTCTTGCTTATGAGGGGAACCGTAACCAATGTGACTGTCGAGAATGATGAAAGTTGGACGATCAGGTGTTCGCTTGAATACCTGCAGAGCCGTCTCGATGCGGTCGATGTCGTTGGCGTCACCAACCCGCAAAACGTTCCACCCGTACCCTTGGAAACGGGCCGCAATGTCCTCAGTAAACGCAATTCGCGTATTACCCTCAATGGTAATGTGGTTGTTATCGTAAACCCAACAGAGGTTGGCCAGACCAAGATGACCCGCAAGTGAAGCCGCTTCGGAAGCGACTCCTTCCATCATACAGCCGTCTCCACAAATCGCGAAAATCCGATAGTCAAAGAGATTGAAACCAGGGCGATTATACCTGGCAGCCAACCATTTCTGAGCAATGGCCATACCAACACTGGTGGCAACCCCTTGGCCAAGCGGTCCCGTGGTTGTTTCCACCCCGGAAACCCAGTGATATTCTGGATGCCCGGGCGCCTTACTGTCCAGTTGCCGGAACCGCCGGATATCTTCCAACGTGACCGAGGGTTGCCCTAAGTTCTCGTAGTCGGCATTCACCGCTTTCGTACCGGTCAGGTGCAGAATCGACCAGACTAACATCGATGCGTGACCGTTGGAGAGCACGAATCGGTCACGATTCGGCCAAATCGGATCTTCCGGGTCGAAATACATCACTCGGTTCCAAATGGTGTATACCAAAGGAGCAAGCGCCATCGGGGTCCCGGGATGGCCAGACTTGGCTTGCTGCACCGCGTCGATAGAAAGAGTACGGATCGTGTTAATGGATAGCTGGTCCAATTCTTGGTCAGTCATTAGGTTTGCCTTTCGAGTTATTGCTTGCCTGGCGCCGACTCTAACGCAGCTACTTTGCCTAATCGTCGCAAGTGCCGCTCGGCCTGGCTGAATTCTGCAGCAAGAAATGTTTGTACGAGATCCCAGGCTACTTCTGGGCCCACCGTCCGACCACCCATGCAAATAATGTTCATATGATCATCCTCGACCCCTTGCCGGGCCGAAAAATGGTCGTGAATCAACCCGGCCCTTACCCCCGCTATTTTGTTGGCACAGACCGACGCCCCGACGCCGCTACCACACACGGCAATCCCGCGGTCGACCTTGCCTTCAGCAACTGCTCTCGCTAACGGGATCACAAAATCCGGGTAATCGTCTCCCTGATTGAGCGTATGAGCGCCTAGATCGACGACCTCGTGAGAGGTCCCCTCCAGACGCTTCACAATCTCTTCCTTCAGAGCAAAGCCACCGTGATCGGTAACAATTCCAATTCGCATGTTTTCTTTTTGGCTAGTGACTATTTCGCTGAGTAGTTGGGTTCCGCCCCGAATGAGAGAGGGCTTATCCCGAAGAGATAAAAAGACTCAGCCCGGGGTTTTAACCCCAGGATAATTGACATCATGAGACCGCCCTGAAAGGGCGGCAGACAATCCGTTACAGATCTCCTTTTCATCTTGCGTGTAGCGATCCAACCTCTCGCCCCTTCAGGGCTGATCATTCTTTTACCGGTACCCTGGGTTAAAACCCCGGGCTTAGTCCTATCATCCCTTCGGGATAAAACCGACGGGCGTCGCCGGGAAAACGCAAAGCGTTTCCCCTATTCTCACTAGCCTTCACCGGCTGCTTCGCGATCGGCGAACACCAAAGCTCTCTCTTGATTGACGCGCCCGGCTGGAATCGTCGGATCAGCTTTGGTCAGGCGTTTCAACATCTCGACTTTGTCTTTCCCCGTCATCAACCAAAGGACTCGCCGAGCCCGATTTAGCACCGGATAAGTTAATGTCATCCGGCGCCGTCCCTGATAAACTCCCGTGATTCCAACCTCAGCGTCGGCGACCTGCAATACAGGATCGCCAGGGACCAACGACGCAGTGTGCCCGTCAGGCCCAAGCCCCAGATGAACCAGATCCAAAACCGGCGGTACGCCCGCGATCTTTTCAAGCACCTTGGCGTATGCTTTAGCGCCGCCCTCCAGGTCGCTCGATTCTACCGGCATTGCGTAGACCTGATTCGGAGGTAAAGGCGCCTTTTCCAGCAAGCTCTCCCGCAAATGGGTGAGGTTGCGATCCGGGTCTCCAACGGGAGCAACCCGTTCATCAATTTGAGCCAAGTGCACCTTGTCCCAGGGAACATCCTCTTTAGCTAAGGCTTTAAGCATGACCCAGGGGGTGTGACCGCCACTGACTGCGAATACGAAGCGACCGCGTTCAGCTACAGCCGATCGCGCGTCACCCGCGATCAGCTTAGCCGCTTCCTCTGCAACTGTTTGCGCGTCTGCGAATATTTCAATCTTCATACTGGTAGGGGATAGCCGCAAAAGAACACAGAGAACGCAAAAATCGACCGCGAATGGACGCGAATTGACAGAATAAAAGATCCAACGACAGGCGAGTGCAGATTTGGTTACGGGCTTCGCTCATGGCACCATCTGAAGGCGTGATTTTTGGGGACGTCTTTCGCTGCTTGTTAGTAATTAAACCCAAAATACGATCTGCGCAGTTTCGGCTTACGAGAATCTCGCGCCCGCGCAATCTACAGATCTAATCTGCGTATACCTGCGGCTTGTCCGCCGGACCTTTCACCCTGTAGATACTGTGTCTATGGGTTAGCGGAGGCAGATTCATCTGCGGTTGGTTTTTTTCGTGTCAATTCGCGTCCATTCGCGGTTGCTGTTTTCTTTGTCTGCGCCTTTGCGTCTTTGCGTTCGTGTTTCGATACTTGGTTCGCGGCTCAGCCTTCCATGACGGGGTTCTGCCACCCGCCGGGCGGTGTGACCCGATCCACCTCAGCTGGTCCCCAGCTATTAGGCTCATATTCGTAAACCGGTGTTCCGGCCTTCAGGACTGGATCGACAATTCGCCAAGCCTCCTCTACATAGTCTTCCCGCGCAAACAAGCTGGCGTCTCCGGCCATCGCATCGCCCAGCACCCGTTCATAGGCATCCATCTCGTCGGGACGCGGATGCCGGCTGACAACTAACTTGGTGGTTTCGCTAGCACTCTCGTCTTCGACAGCGATTTTGTTCATGCCGAACTCGGATTCTATCTCTGGACTGATACGAAAGCGATAGTAGTTAGACGCTAGTTTATATCCTTCATACACTGTCGGAGGTTGGCGAAGCCTAACTACGATCTCGGCACAGGTTACGGGCAGGCATTTCCCAGCCCGTATATAGAACGGGACCCCTTTCCACCGCCAAGAATCAACCTCCAGTTGCACTGCGGCAAATGTTTCTACCTGTGAATCCGCAGCTACACCCTTCTCGTTTTTGTACCCCTTAAACTGACCTCTGATTACACTCTTCGGTTCCAACGGGGGAATTGCTTTGAGTACCTTCACTTTTTCGTCCCGGAGGGACTCGCTGTCAATTCTCGGTGGCGGCTCCATCGCCAGGTTGGCCATGACCTGAAATAAGTGATTCTGTACGACATCGCGGATGGCGCCAGTCTCATCATAAAAAGCGCCCCGTCCCTGCACCCCGAAATTCTCAGCCATGGTGATCTGCACGCTCTCCACATGGTTACGATTCCAAAAAGGTTCTAGGAGCGCGTTCCCAAAGCGGAAGAAAACCATATGATGAACCGGGCTTTTCCCGAGATAATGGTCAATCCGGAAGATTGCCTTCTCGTTGAAAATGCTAAGCAACGTCCGATTGAGTTCTTGCGCTGAAGTCAGATCCCGTCCAAAAGGCTTTTCGATTATTACCCGGGCCCCTTGAGCACAGCTTGACTTGGCTAATTGTTCAACCACAAGAGCGAACAACACCGGCGGAATAGCCAAGTAATGCGCCGGTCGCTGCGCCGAACCCAATTCCCGGCGCAACGCTTGGAAGGTCGCCGGGTCTTTATAATCGCCATCAATATAGTGCAAAAGACCCATTAGCTTTTCAAACGCACGTGAATCGACGCCGCCGTGCTTTTCGATACTATCCTTCGCTCTCGCCTTTAATTGGTCCAAACCCCAACCGGCCTTCGCCACGCCGATCACGGGCACATTCAAGTGCCCGCGTTTGGCCATCGCATGCAAAGCGGGAAAGATCTTCTTGTACGCCAGGTCACCGGTCGCACCGAAGAATACCAATGCATCTGAGTGAGAATCCATTCCTAGCTTTCAATCATTTCCCGGGTTTTTCCAAGTGTCCGCCGAACTCGAATCGCATTGCGGAAAGAAGTTTGTCTTGAAAATCAGCTTCGCCCCGAGAACTGAACCGTTCGTAGAGCGATGTGGTTAAGACCGGCACCGGAACTCCCTCATCGATAGCAGCCTTGATAGTCCAACGGCCTTCGCCAGAATCCGACACGCGACCGGTGAACTTCGCCAGACCGGGATCCTTTAGCAAAGCGATCGCTGTCAGATCCAGCAGCCAGGAGGCAATGACACTGCCTCTTCGCCAGACCTCCGCGATGTCGGCAAGGTCCAGGTCATATTGATAATGCTCCGGGTTACGCAGCGGCGTGGTTTCAGCGTCAATCGTATCCGAGCGCTGGCCAACATTCGCGGCGCGTAGGACGCCAAGACCTTCGGCATAGGCGGCCATGATTCCGTACTCGATCCCATTGTGGACCATCTTAACAAAGTGACCGGCGCCATTCGATCCACAGTGCAGATAACCAAGCTCAGCCGTACTATTTAGTTTTTCTCGCCCCGGCGTACGATCGATCTCGCCCTTTCCAGGCGCGAGCGTGGCCAGAAGCGGATCCAGATGTTTCACCACGGCGGTTTCGCCACCAATCATCATGCAGTAACCGCGTTCCAGACCCCAAACCCCACCGCTGGTGCCGACGTCAACGTAATGGATCTTGCTACCGGCCAGCTCTTTGGCTCGTCGGATATCGTCGACGTAATACGAGTTACCCCCGTCGATGACGACGTCGCCAGGCTCAAGCAACGGCTGAAGCTCAGCGATGGTTTTGTCCACGATGGCCGCAGGCACCATCAACCAAATCGCTCGCGGAGCGTTGAGTTTTTTCACTAGCTCACCGAGGGAGGCGGCACCAGCCGCCCCCTCGTGAACCAGCTCCTCCACCGCCTTCGACGAAACGTCGAAGACGGCGCAGTGATGGCCCCCAACCAGAAGCCGACGCACCATGTTTGCCCCCATCCTTCCAAGTCCAATCATTCCAAGCTGCATAGTAAGTTTTCCTTCGTTCGTACGAGCTCTTCGTACTCGTCCTCGTCCTCGACCCCAGGCAGAACGGAGTGTTTGAGTAATGGAGTACCGGAGTGTTGAAGTACGGAGCCTCTTCGAATTGATGATGTTATTGTGTAGTCGTTTTCCGCTCTAAGCGTTGTAGCATGCTACTTCTTCAGTTTCCGATAGCGCTGAATCAGAGAGTTAGTAGAGCTATCGTGGCGAAGCTCCAGTTCCGTTTTGGATTCAAGTTCCGGAATAATGCGCTGGGCCAGAACCTTTCCTAGCTCGACACCCCATTGATCAAACGAGTCGATGTTCCAGATCGCGCCCTGGGTAAAGACGCTGTGCTCGTACAAGGCAACGAGTTTGCCGAGTATTTGCGGAGTGAGCCGGTCAGCCAAAATCGTGTTGGACGGACGGTTCCCTTCGAAAACCCGATGCGGCGCCAGCCAGTCCGGGGTCCCTTCCGCTTTAACTTGTTCAAAAGTCTTGCCGAACGCCAGGGCTTCGGTCTGAGCAAAGACGTTAGCCAACAGCATGTCGTGGTGCCGGCCTAATGGATTCAGAGTCTCAACAAAGGCGATGAAATCAGCCGGGATCAATCGCGTGCCCTGGTGAATCAACTGATAGAACGAATGCTGGCCGTTAGTCCCAGGTTCTCCCCAATAAATCGGTCCCGTCGAATAATCAACCTTGGTTCCAGCCAAGGTTACGTGCTTTCCATTACTCTCCATCGTAAGCTGCTGGAGATACGCCGGAAAACGCTTCAAATACTGCTCGTAAGGCAAAATCGCAACGGTTTCGGAACCGAAGAAATTGGTGTACCACACCGTCAGAAGTCCCAGCAGAGCGGGTAAGTTTTGCTCGAATGGTGCGGTCCGAAAATGCTCATCCATCTCATGGAACCCCGTAAGCATGGCGCGGAAGTTCTCGTGACCGATCGCCAGCATGGTGGAAAGCCCGATAGCGGAGTCCATCGAATAACGGCCGCCAACCCAATCCCAGAACCCAAACATATTCGCGGTATCGATCCCGAACTCCGATACTTTTTCTGCGTTGGTAGAGACCGCGACGAAATGTTTGGCCACCGCGCCAGCGTCACCTCCCAGGCCTGCCAATGACCAGTCCCGCGCAGTGTGTGCGTTGGTCATGGTTTCCAGCGTTGTGAATGTCTTTGACGAAATGATGAACAAGGTCTCCGCCGGATCGAGATCCTGAACCGCTTCCGCAAAGTCAGTACCATCAACATTAGAGACGAAACGCAAGGTCATCCATCGATGGGTGTAGTGTTTCAGCGCCTCGTACGCCATCACCGGCCCGAGGTCCGAACCGCCGATCCCGATGTTAATCACATTGCGAATCCGCTTACCGGTGTGACCTTTCCAATCGCCTCCCCGGACTCGGTCGGCGAATGCAGCCATTTTATCGAGCACCGCATGGACCTGTGGCACCACGTTCTCACCATCCACCACGATTGATGCTTCTTTCGGTGCCCGCAGAGCGACATGCAGCACCGCGCGGTTTTCCGTGACGTTAATTTTCTCACCACTAAACATCGCGTCGATCCGGGTGCGCAGGCCGCATTCTTCCGCCAATTGCCGCAGAAGTTTCAGCGTCTCATCGGTGACGCGGTTTTTCGAATAATCGAGGTAAAGGCCGGCTGCTTCCAGCGCCAAACGTTCACCGCGCTTTGGATCATCGGCGAAAAGTTGGCGCAGATGCAATTCGCGTACCTTGGCATAGTGAGCTTCTAGTGCCTTCCAAGCCGGCAAGCTCCGCAGAGATGGTTTAACCGATGTCATTTTTGTATTCTAGCTTTCGTCTAATTAACCAAATAGTGAGAGGTGGCGCATAAATAATCAGTAATCAGTAATCAGTGTTGTCAGTAATCAGTGAATTCAGAGAGGTTAGTGCAGTCCGCCGCCGAACGTGAAATGAAGAAACAAAGTCAAAAAGGTTGATCTCAGTGAGGTCGTCGTTTTGAGACCTAGCATGGTCTATCAATCGCTCATTACTGACACACTGATTACTGATTACTTGTACGTTTGGGTCGAGACGGGCCGCTTCAAGCGGCGGACTTCTGCAACGCAGCGCTCTTCGAGTCGATCACTGCCATTAGTTCGTTCCAAGAGGTGACGAATGACGCAGCCCCATCGGATTGAAGTTTGGCCGCCAGGCTCTCCACTTCAATACCCGCATTGGCAAACTGAGCTAACACGGCACTGCTATCGCCGCCATCAAGCGGCAGGGCCTCACCTACCTCACCGTGCTCGGCAAATGCGTTCAGCGTCTTCTCCGGCATGGTATTAATCGTGAGCGGCGCGGCTAACTCTTTTATATAAAGGACATCAGAGGCCTTGGGATCTTTTGTTCCAGTGCTAGCAAACAGCAACCTTTGCGGCCGGGCTCCCGCATTAAAGGCACGCTGCCAACGCGGCGAAACCAACAAATCCCGATACGTCTTGTAGATCAGTTTAGCAATCGCGATACCAAGTTTGTCGTTCAATGGTTCCGGGACCTTGCCCATGACGGCTGTATCCCACCGGCTGATAAAGACGGAAGCAACTGACCCGACCTGTGCAGGTAGTCCTGCCGCGATACGGCGTTCGATACCTTTGAGGTAAGCCTCTGCCACCGCCACGTACTGTGCCGGCGAAAACAACAAGGTCACATTGACGGGCACACCGGCAAAGATAGCTTCTTCAATCGCAGGTACGCCTTCTTTGGTGCCGGGAATTTTGATAAACAGGTTCGGACAGCCGGCCCTGGCGTGGAGATCCTTCGCCTCACTTAATGTCGTTGCGGTGTCGTTCGCTAGTAAAGGTGAAACCTCTAATGACACCCAGCCATCAACTTCGGCTGTTTCATCATAGATTTGACGAAACAGATCTGCCGCTACGACGAGATCTTCTAGAGCTACTTCGAAGAACAATTCCTCGCCTGATTTGCCTTTAGCCAGCTTCTGCCGAATGGTCTCATCATAGGCGGTACTGTTCTTGATGGCGTGGTCAAAGATGGTCGGGTTCGACGTGAGACCGGTGATCGAGAGCTCATCACGATAACGCCGGAGCGTACCGCTGGTGAGGAGATCTCGCGTAATATTATCCAGCCATAGGCTCTGGCCAAGTTCGTGGAGCTTTTGCGTAGGTTTCATAACATGGGAGCTGATGAAGGCTATGATTGTGTAGGGCTATTCGCTATAGCTCTAAGGGAGCCTTTACCAGCTATTCCTTTGATTGGTTCCTTTATCATCAAGCGCGCTAGCATCAAGGGTAACACCTTGCGTGCCACTCGCTGCATTCCACCGAGTTTACCCTCATAATGAGTTGTTTAGGACGTAGTTCCGCGCTGAACATGGTGGTACGGAAATCCGTACTTACGGTTTCTCGTCCCGGATTGCCAGACGATCAAAAACTGGCTTGGACTCATCGATTTTCTCGAAATGCGGCCTGAATCGATCACCGAATGGCTGTTTTCATGATTTTTGGTAATACAAATGCTGTAGTTCCTGTCTTTTAATCCGTAAGAAGTGGCACCGGACTACTTTGTTTGGTGAAGCGAGACTGACTCGTCAGTGTAATTGCGGCTCTCTCGCGCCGGATGAAACTGACGAAACCGATTTCAAGAAGTCATGCTCGAAGACCAGCCCGACATCAAACTAGATCCGCGCGCGCTCCAAAACTTACCAGTCAGAAGAACCTCAAGACCAAAAACATTGCGCGGGCCGTTACATATTCAATGCAGCGGACATGGTAGTCGCAAATACATAGATCAGTTAGTCAAAGACGTGCTTAGCTGGCCGCACATCGAACCACTCTCAGACATGAGTAATCCGCCGACTACGATCCCGATCCGGTTTGGGGAAAATGCGGCCATGCTTGATTCAGCACCGCTTATCAGCGGACGCGAGTTCGCCCGAGTCCTGCTGGGAGCACCTACGATCTATCTGGCGCTTCCATTGGTGTGCGCACATTGGGCGATCGTCAGAGGATGGGCCGAACCACACTATCTAAGCTCGTTTGGCTTGATGCCCGCAGGAGCGGTGGTCGTTTACACGCCTAAGGATCGGGAGCAGTTGTCCGTCTGTTACGCCCTTTTTTACGCAGCCTATCAATCGGCCCTCGTGGTAAATAGTCGCCCGGCAGGAAGCGCGTTACCCGGGATCAAATCCCTCTCGCTCCCTGGAGAGTTAGCCGATGCCGAGGCTTAAAATTGAGATAGTGCTGCTAGAGATGAGCTCCCGCTCATCCCAATCGAATTCCTTGAAGAAGTTATGAATAAACGATTTAAAGTCCAAACCACTCAGACCTTGTCTGATCCTCCTTTGCTGATTGGAGAGATCGTGCGACGATCCAACGTTAGAAATGCTAACAGAGAGAAATTGCGCGCTTCTCTCCGGAAGTTGGCCGAGATATCAATCCGTGCTCTAAGGTTCTCGGAGTAGTCCCCGTTTCATGGCGATTGCTATCGCCTCGGTCCTGCCTACCGCGCTTAACTTCAGCAATATCGCCTTTACGTGAGCTTTCACCGTGTGTTCGGTGATATTCAGTTGCTGGCCGATTTCCTTGTTACTGTCTCCGGTCGCCATCTTCCGCAACACCTGTAATTCCCGGGGAGAAAGCTCAGGGTGACTTAATGACTGGGTCAGAACCGAAGCGATGCTAGCCGGTACCAAAGCTTCTCCACCAGTAACTCGACGCACCGTTTCGATAATTTGCTCAGGCACAGCCCCTTTCACCAGATAAGCTCTTGCGCCTGCTTCCAATGCCCGGCGTACGTCTTCTTCGGTCTCGTAGGTCGTCATCACAATAATACGCGGTTTCGGCCGGCGGCTGGACATGAGCTCGGTAACCACCTGGAGTCCATCCTTTCGCGGCATCCGCAGGTCTAGAATAACCACATCTGGGAGATGCTGGTCATACATTACGCAAGCCTGCACGCCGTCAGTAGCCTCTGCGATAACTTTGATGTCTGGCTCCGACCGCAGGATGGCCGCTAATCCCTCGCGTACAATCGGGTGATCATCCGCAATAAGAATTCGAGTCACATTAGCTGGATAGGATTTCATGTAGCAGTCCCCGGGGGAATTAACCAGAGGTTACGCTTCGGCTCCGCGAGCGGGCTCGCCTGAAGCTCGCCCGCATAGCCAATAATCGATAGCCGATAGCCAACAGAAGGCGGTGAGCCCGCCCCTTGGTTCAACTAACTTGGCTATTGACCATCGGCTATTGGCTATGCGCACGAGCTTCAGGCGAGTTCGCCAAGCGCACTATGACGCTCGTGCCTTGGCCGGGTTTACTCCGAATATCTAAAGTGGCGCCTAGGTTCCTGGCTCGTGCACGCATATTGGCGAATCCGAAACCTTGGCCACCGCTCGCCGCTCGACCCTTGGCTAGCCCGGAGCCGTTATCGGTGACTCTAAGCACCAGGTTTCGCGGATTGGCGCTCAGGCGGACCTTGATCTCCGTGGGTTGCGCATGGCGGAGTGCGTTACTGATGGCTTCCTGGCCAATTCGTAGGAGATCCTGTTGGACTGGTCGCGACAAGGCTTTTTCGTCGACTCGGCTAGCCTCGAACGAGCAGCTGATCAGACCCGGGATATTCGAGCGTTCGGTTAACTTACGCAGCGCTTCGATCAAGCCCGCTTCCTCGATGATGTTTGATCGCAAGCTTAGCGCGGAACGGCGCGCTTCGGAAAGTCCGAAGCGCGCCAATTCGTTGGCGCGTTCTACGTAGGACAATGCATCTTCGCTCTTTTTTGTGACCGCTCGCGACGCCGCAGAAAGTTGCATAGAAATTCCAGCGAAGCTTTGGGCCAGCGAATCATGAATTTCGCCGGCTAACCGGTTTCGCTCTTCGAGGACAGCAGATTCCCTGGCGGTCCTCGCTAATTGGGTAAGCTGAATTGCCAGGCTCGCTTGGGTTGCTAAAGCTCTGGCAATCTCCAACTCCTCATCTTGAAATTCCCGGTCATCCGCGAATCGAAAGCTCAGTATGCCATTTATCTGACCCTTGGAGCTCAACGGAATAATGAGAATCGTCTCGACGCCTTCCGCGATTAGACCGCTAAGGATTCCTTCCGGTATCAGCATGGCCAGCGGACTATCGACGCGCAATACGCTGATAGGCTGATCCAGGCCGCCCGCGGCCATCTGATCGAGCTTGAGTGCCCGCAAATGCTTCGAGAATCCGGGTTCACCCGGCCGCCTGACCAATCCGTCCTGGTACATCAGTTCAGGAGCCATCGTCTCGTCGTCTGGCTTCAATAGCGCCAACACCGAGGAAGCCGCGCCTAACTGTCCAGTAATGGCTGCCATGACCTCACCGATGAACTCGTCGAGCTGCGGCACAGCGGCGAGTTCATCAAGCAAGCTGCGTAAGGCTGCGTTCGCTTTGGTGAGTTGAGCGACGCGGCGCTGATCAGCATGTGACTCTGGCGAATGCGCACCATTTGCAGAGGGTGGCGGTGCAGGGTCTGAGAATTTGTGTTCGAGCTTTTGAGCCATTCAACGGTCCCATTCAGAGGAACAAATAACCAGGCATCCTATATTGCATGGCCAGACCGATTTGACCTGAAGAGAAGCGAAAGCAGGGAGAATGAAATTGCCCTATTGCAGCGCCTGAATCAACCCGCGCTGAACACCGATTGCGACGGCCTCAGAACGACCCTTGGCACCGAGCTTTTCCAGAATTGACCTAACGTGTCCTTTGACCGTTAGCTCACTAATGTAAAGCACCACGCCTATTTCCTTATTGCTTTTGCCGATCGCGATATAACGAAGAACGTCAAGTTCCCGCTTGCTCAGTTCCGGACGCGCCACCGCCTCCATCAGTTTTAAGCTAATTGGTGTCGGGAACAGGCTGCCGCCAGCGGCCACAGCACGTACCGCCGCTTCGATCTGTTCGCAATTTGCCACTTTTACTAGATACCCTTTTGCTCCCGCTTTGACCGAACGGCGGATATCCTCCTCATCCTCATAAGTTGTGACTACGATGATCCTAGGCTTTGGCGGGCGACCCGACATCAGATCGTCAACTACCTGTAGTCCATCTTTTTTCGGCATCCGGAGATCTACCATCAAGACGTCGGGGGAATGTTGGTAATAAAGTTGGCAGGCCTCCTCCCCGTCTGCCGCCTCAGCCACGACTTTCACATCATCCATGGACGCGAGCATGGCCGACAATCCTTGTCGAGCAACCGGGTGATCGTCAGCGATAACGACTCGGATCTGTTCCAACGGGGTGCTATCCGACCGGTTCGTCTTTTGATTGCCGCTTTTATGCGGTTTTCCTTTTCCTGAAAATGTGACTTTGTGCGGGGTGACTAGCATATCTATCTGGCTGGTTGGCTAAGCTGGTTACATGCCACACCCCGCTAAAAGGCTTGTTCCAGCACAGTCCGAAGGAGTAGTCCCAGCGGGGTAACCTCTTTATCAGGGAGTCACGGAGGCTAATCTTAAAATGCGAACGAAAAATGGATCCAGCGGACGAAAACTGGTGCCCGAATATTGTCGCGAAAAGTCGTGTGCGCTCGCCAGAACTCGCGAATTCAGCAGTGTCGATGATCAGCCGCTCTTCCTTGGTGGTCCATCCGTTGTTATTGCCGGTTGGAC
Source organism: Verrucomicrobiota bacterium (assembly GCA_019239825.1). GTDB lineage: Bacteria > Verrucomicrobiota > Verrucomicrobiia > Chthoniobacterales > JAFAMB01 > JAFAVN01. The sequence continues at coordinate 26,507 of JAFAZK010000041.1, forward strand.
TTGCCTTCATGTGAACTCAATCTATTTAAGCGCATCAACGATTGGTTCTTCCGTTTCTTGCGTGCTAGCTCGTAAAACCTTGATCGCCCAGCCGAAAGAAACTTTTGACGCGCCAGATCAGGTCATGTTGTTGGGCTGCCACTGGCCGAAGTGCGGTTCGCTCGAAGCTAGCCAGAAATTCTTGCATCTGGGAAACGTAGTGACAGAGCTCTTCCGCCAATTCCGGTCTGGCATCGATGATCGGCTTCAGGTCTTCCGCTTTTAATTGCAACAAAAGCCCCGAAGTCACGGCATTAAAAGTGACGGTTGAAGGCATGCCGGTTAGAAGCGAAATCTGGCCAAACGTGTCACCGGGACCAACCTTGTGTACCTCCAAAACTCTCCCATCGCTTACCTGATGAGTGACTTGAATAACCCCCAGAAAAACGAAGTTGATCGCATCAGTTTTTTCCCCTTGGGTCAAAATCTTCTCGCCCGCTGCAAAATGATGGCGCCCCATTTTTGCAGCTAATCCAGTCTTCTCCGCCGGACTCAAAGGGTCGAAGAATCGAAGGTGGTCAAGTACCTCGGCCTCCGGAAAGAAAAGCAGCGGGGAGGCACTGAATGCTTGTGGGGAAGAAAACGACTCCATTTGTGGTTGTTTTACTGCGACCGGGCAAGCTCGTTTGTAGATTTGAGAGACTAACTGCGACTTTGCTTCTCCGGCATCATTGAAGGTCGCGGTATTAAACGAGATGTCGTAGGTAACTCGGTCACCTTTAATGTCGGTCGCCGTAACTGAGGTTGGTGGTTGCCTTAGGATTTTTGGACAGGTCATCGCCGCCTGCTTGAGCAGCTCCATGGTAACATCCACTTCGTTCCTGCTGTCGACTACCACACTTAAGGTCCCGTTATATCGCTTCGTACCGGCGCTGTGGTTCTGAATCCGCATCTTAGCGATCGCGCTATTGGGAATGACCACCCGATCATTCGCTCCATTTCGGAGATGGGTGGAACGCCAGTTCACTTCAATAACCTGACCTTCGATGCCACCCTCAAGCAGGATATCGTCGCCGAGTTGATACGGTTTTTCGATCGTCAACGAAATGCCGGAGAACAGATCGCTTAAGGTGCTTTGCAGAGCTAATCCGAGCACGATGGCGAGAATGCCGGAGGTGGCCAGTAGCCCCTGCAGCGGCAACCCAAATACAAAACCCATCATGGCTAACGCCGAGCAGACGTAAACGGCGCCTGAGATGACGTCGAACAACAGCTTGTTTTCTGCGGCCGCCTTTTGAAATCTAGTTAGCAGTTTTAAGAACGCGATCAGTTCCCGGGCCGCCAATGCCCACCAGACGCAAGCCAGGATCTGCAGCCAGAACTCGCGCGGCAAGTCTCGTGGCCGGAACACGGGCGACAGAGGCGTGCCAATAAGCGCAACGATCAAGAGCGTA
>JAFAZK010000106.1 GCA_019239825.1 Verrucomicrobiota bacterium
TGAAGCCGTACGCGGATGAGTCGGTAAAACTGAGGCTACGCTTGGGTGCGTGGGCAGAACCAAGGCCATGAGCGGGTGCGTTGGCAAAACTGAAGCCGTGCGCGGATGAGTCGGCAAAACTGAGGCTACGCTTGGATGCGTAGGCAGAACCGACGCCATGAGCGGGTGCGTCGGTAAAACCGAGACGACACTTGGATGAGTCGGTAAAACTGAGGCTACGCTTGGATGCGTGGGCAGAACCGACGCCATGAGCGGGTGCGTCGGCAGAACCGAGGCCACGGGGGACAAAAGGTTTTTCGGCAACCCAGACGCAACTGGAGCATTCCAGACATTTCCACCCGTGAAACTTTCACTCTCTGTTCTTATTTTAGTGTTGGGTGGACCGTCTTCTTTCTGCCAGAGCCATTCCTGGTCCTTATAAAAATGCCGGTGAGTCATATCGCCCATCGGGCCCATTGCATTTGCCATCTGGGACATAGCCCCAGCAACAATTATAGCGGAGATTATTGCTTTCATAATAAATCGGATGTTACAACGCTCTGCGCAGGTTGCGTTAAAATTTTGATAGTTGCGTTAAAATTTTAACGATTTTTGCGTGAAAACGGCCTGATTTATCGAAATCTCCGCGGATTACAGAATTTCTACCTGTTCTTTTGGTTCCTCCCTTGCCTGGGCATCCCTCAAAAACATGACACAATTGTCATGATCTCACCTTGGAAGCCGTTCCCGCTTGAGATCCTCCGATCCGGTATTAAGGCTCTGGAATGGGGAAAGCGGTACTTGGCCCAAAACGGAAACGTCGACCTCGCTCGCTCACGGCCTTTTCGACGTTCCCGCTCCTTCCTGGCGTGCTGGGCGCTATCGACGTCGCCACTCCCAGTCCAACGCCCTATTCGAAACTGGAGGCGATCACAGATCCGGCCCGGTCCGGCTCGGAACTATCCCTGGTTGAGTGGGGCTGCCGGTCCTTCGCGATTACCATCGATGGACTCAGCGCGTTTCTCAGTCAGGTGCTCGGTCCGTGGAGTCAAAGCGACCTCTTTCTCCAAGTTACCCCGGCAAAACTGATTCTTGGCTTCCTTTCCGCGCTCCTGATCATCCTCCTGTTGCGCATCGCTCGCCGGATCCTGAAACGGGTCCGCCGAGAGCCAAAAACCAGTGAATCACAACGCTATTGGATCGACGGGCTTCTACATGCCTTTCGAAAAGGCCTCGGCATCTTTGCTTGGGTAACCGCTCTCTTTCTCTTCGTTTCTCCGCTGCTCCCTCACCTCGCGATTGCTCTAAACAGCCAGGCTCCATTCGAAATAGCGAGCCGGTTAGCCGAGATCGGTTACTTCGTGTCCCTGGTCGTTTTCGCCTACTTCGCAGTCCAGCTAGTGGGCGGCTGGCTAAACCATTTAGCCCAACGCCAACCTCGGCGCTGGTACGACCCGACCTTCCCCCTGGTCGGGCAGCTGATCTATTACAACTTCCTGCTCATCTCGTTCCAATACTTGATCGAACTGCTGCGTTTGCCGGGTAGCGCCGCCGCCGTTTCTTCGAAGGTCGTTTCCATCGTTTCCATCCTGGTCAACACCGTGATGCTGATCCAAATGGTGCGAGCGCTTGAAGATATCGCCATGGTCAGGACCGAGCACCGCGGCTATGACACCTATCGCTATCGCGGCCTGCAAACCCGGCTCAGAGTTTTACGGCAACTGATCATTTTCGTTTTGGTCATCATCTGCGCGGCCACCATCCTATTGAACTTTGATCCGGTACGTCAGATCGGTACCGGATTACTGGCTTCCGCTGGGGTCGCGGGTGTCATCGTTGGTCTGGCTGCTCAAAAATCGTTGTCGACGATCATCGCTGGACTACAGATCGCGGTGACCAGCCCAATGAAAATCGACGATGTCGTGGTGGTTGATGGCGAGAATGGCCAAATCGAAGAGATTTCGTTGACCTATGTCGTGGTGAAAGTCTGGGATCAACGCCGTCTCATCCTGCCGATTACCTATTTTATTGATAAATCTTTTCAGAACTGGACCCGGTCTAGTTCTGAACTACTTGGCACGGTCTTTCTCTATGTCGATTACATGGTCCCAATTGACGAGCTTCGCGCCGAAGCCAATCGCCTGGTTTCTGAATCAACGCTTTGGGATAAACGGGTCTTTGGCGTCCAAGTGACAGACTGGAAAACCGATTCGATCGAGATAAGGATCCTGGTGAGCGCCGCCACCGCGGGCAGGCTTTTCGATCTCCGCTGCGAGGTTCGGGAAAAGCTCCTAACCTACCTGCAGCAACTCGAACCAAGTGCATTCCCAAGGGTGAGAAACGTGGTTGCGCGTTCCGGTCCACAATCAGACGGTCACCAAGCGAGTTTGAGCGATCGAAACCGCGAATAGACGTTTCATGTTCCGTCGGTGGCAGTGATACGCAGCCCTTTGCCGAGAACGTCTTCATCGCAACGCGGGTCGCGATCTTTAACGGAGCAACGCTTGGAGAACGTTCGGTAGTAAGAATCGGTGCGATTCTTCATTTCAATAGCCGCCTGGAAGCGTCTAATCCTACCAACTGCGTGGCTAGCCGCTGCGCGAAATGATTTCGGCCGGGTCCCGCCGCTGCGCGAAGGAAGCGCTCCAAGGATGGCGGCACTGTCCGCCGCCAATCACCTCTCACTTCTCACTTTGAGAATGAGAGTGCACCTTGGCCGCGACTTTTAGCCGTAACGCGTTCAAGGCGATAAAACCGGTCGCATCCGATTGGTTATACGCCTGAGTCGGGTCCGCTTCCATGGTCGCAATGTCCGGATTATAAAGACTAACCGGGCTCTTACGACCAGCGACAATCGTGTTACCTTTATAAAGTTTAACCCGAACGATCCCGGTTACATTCTTTTGCGATTCGGTAACCAAGGCTTGAATGGCTTCGCGCTCCGGCGCGAACCAGAATCCGTTGTATACTAACTCGGCATACTTCGGACCGAGAGAATCCCGGATATGCATCACCTCTCTATCCAGGGTGATCGATTCCAGATGTCGATGCGCAAAATGTAAGATAGTGCCACCGGGAGTTTCATAGACTCCCCTGCTTTTCATCCCAACAAATCGGTTTTCCACCATGTCGACTCGCCCGATTCCATTCCGGCCTCCCAACTGGTTCAAAACCTTCATTACCCAAAGCGGAGAAAGTTTAATCCGGTCTTCCTTGGTCTTGGTCACGGTTCCTTTGAATCCGAGACTGCCTAGGATCGTATCGATCTTTTCGTGACCAATCGCCCGGCAAAGACCGGCTTCGAACTCCAGGTCAACAAATTCTGGCGTATCCGGCGCGTCCTCTGGAGCGACACTCAATTTGTACATGTCTCTGAGCTCCGGTGCGCTCGCATCAGTCCACGGGTCTTCGAGTATACCGCTCTCGAAACTGATATGGAGAAGGTTGCGATCCATCGAGTACGGTTTCTTCGCCGTCGCTGCGACCGGGATCCCCTGCTTTTCCGCCCACTGGATCATTTCGGTGCGGCCGGGAAACTCTTCGCGAAATTCAGGGAGGCGCCAGGGAGCAATTACCTGTATATCGGGAGCCAAGGCCGCAGCGGTGAGCTCAAATCGGACTTGATCGTTTCCTTTACCGGTAGCGCCATGAGCAATCGCTCTAGAACCTTCCGCGCGAGCAATTTCCACCATTCGCTTGGCGATCAGCGGCCGGGCGATACTGGTGCCAAGGTAGTATTGGTTCTCATACAAAGCCGACGCCTGGAACATCGGAAAAATGAAATCACGCGCGAATTCCTCCTGTAGATCATCGATGTAACATTTCGATGCGCCAGTCTTGAGCGCCTTTTCTTCCAATCCGTCCAATTCCTCCTCCTGCCCGATGTCAGCGCAAAAGGCGATAACCTCAGCCGAATAGGTCTCCTTGATCCACTTAAGAATAACCGAGGTATCAAGCCCTCCTGAATAGGCCACGACGATTTTCATGTACGGCTCATGAATAGCTGCAAAGAACGGAAAATCAATTCACCACAGAGACACAAACTAAGAAAATCTCACGCAAAGACGCAAAGGTTTAAAACAAAGCAGAGGATCACAATACACAAAGATCACAGAGGACACGAAGACTGAGCCAAACAAAGGCTACTAATATATATTTTTGATTCGTTCCTCAGTCTTCGTGTCTCTGTGATCTTTGTGTATTGTTAATTCCCTCCGTTTTCTCCTGTTTAGATCTGCCTTTGTCTTAACCTTTGCGGCTTTGCGCCTTTGCGTGAGATATTTCTTTGTCTGTGTCTGCCGCTTCGTGTCCTGTAGCAAAATTCACTTTGGGTGCGTTATATGCGGCTCTTTCAGATAGATCGGCTCCTGCAGCTCCACGTAGCTTTCATCCCGGCCCAGCAAGTACCGAGCATGAGGCAATACGACTTCGGCTTCCGGTAGTTCTGCGATCGGCGAGGTCACAAAAATACGCTTTACCGCCGCTTTTGAGATCTCCGCTACAATCTCCGCTCTGGGCACTAACCGAGGTAATTCCGCGAGCTTGCCCGCTCGGATTTCACCGAGAAAAAGAGCACCTCGCCTGGCGTCACCGATCACGAGATAATTCTCCTCAGGATAACCAAGCACCGACGGACAGCCAAAGGTCCGGCAACCGAGCCCTAACTTAATTCCCAGCGCGGTCGCAACTGCCACTCGCAGTCCGGTGTATGAGCCGGGTCCGATCCCCACCACGATCTCATCCAATCGCTCGATCCCCTTTATGGTTGTGTCCGCTAAACTCGCAAGCTCTGCTGAACCTTGAAAGGATTTCTCCAATACCAGCGATCGGTCCCGAGCCACAACGATGCTGCCTCTCTCGCCGGAATTTTCTATAATTAACTGAGTCACCAGCAAATCAGTCGTTCATTGTTTTCCGCAATCGACAACGTCACCCAAATCGCCGCGCCCGGAATCCGCTCAGGGAACCGGTTGGCCCATTCGACAGCGCAAATACCTGGCCGGCTCAAATATTCGTCGAAGCCGATCTCATCAAGTTCATCTTCGGAGGTAAGCCGGTAAAAATCCATGTGATAGAGAGGCAACCGGCCACCGCGGTATTCGTGAATCAACGTAAAAGTTGGACTGGTAACCACCGCCGTTGAACCGAGACCGGCAGCTAAACCTTTCACGAATTCTGTCTTACCGGCACCCAAATCGCCGACTAACGCCAACACATTTCCCGCTTTGAGATCGGGAACGAATTCCGCCGCCACCTCACGCGTGGTCTCCGCATTCCCGGCGATCCGTTTCATTGCCGGAACTCTAGCCAGATTGAAATCGCACGCATGCACATTATGCCGGAACGGTTCATAAGCGCAGCCGCCCCAAGATATACAGAGCAGAGATCGGTGAGAAAGAATCTAAATCGGCTTTCCTTAGCTAGGCCGAGTCGAGGTTGGTCCAACCTGCACGCTGAAACCACCGTCGGCCATGACGACCGATCCCACGATGTAACTTGCTTTATCAGAAGCCAGGAATGCCGCTACCTCTGCAATTTCTTCCGGCTGTGCGGGACGACCGATCGGTGCGGTGTTGCCGTGCTGAGTAAGAAAATCGCGTCCGTTCGGTATAAAATGATTCAAGATGTTGGTTACCACATCACCAGATCCGACGGCATTGACGCGAATGCCGTGCGGGATGCTCTCCACCGCGAGCACTCTGGTGAGCTGTGCAAGTCCACCCTTCGAAGCCGCATATGCGCCGATCTCCGGGAAACCGAAGAAACAGGCATAAGATCCAATGTTCACGATTGCTCCGCTCTTTTTCGGACTCATCGCTCGCACCGCCTCGCGCGAATGCAAGAAGGCGCCAGTGAGATTGACAGACAGAATGCTGTTCCATTCCTCCAGCGTCAGATCCGAAACACGAGTGTATTTGATAATACCGGCATTATTTACGAGGATGTCGAGCTTTCCGAATCGTTCCAGCGCCAATGCCACTACCTGTTTGGCTGAATTCTCGCTGGCGACATCTCCCACAAATGGCAAGATGCGGTCACTGCTGCTTGTCAGTTCTTGCACGGCAGGATTGATGTCTTCACCGACGACATAGGCGCCGCGTTCGGCAAAAAGCAGAGCGGTAGCGCGACCAATGCCGCTGGCGGCACCGGTCACAATTGCGACCTTACTTTCCAAGTCGCGCTGAAAGACCTTTTCATTTTTCTGTACTTCAAGTGTTGCCATTGATTTCTCCTATAGAGCTACGCTACGTAGCGTCTCTCTACAAACAAGTATATTGTTGAATAGTTCTATTTCCGATCGGACAAAGATGGCTAGATAAAGAGGCCGATGCCCAGGCGTCGGAGAACAGCCCATGAAAAGCAAAAATGAATTCAAGAACAAGAACGCTGGCGAGCCCGACGCAACGACCGCTGGGATACTTCGCGCCGCACTCGAGTTAGGGGAAGAACTCGGGTTTGATGGCCTGACGGTTGAGGGTATCGCTGCTCGTTCTGGCATTGCCAAAACCACGATTTACCGCCGTTGGGCAAATGTTGGTGCCATTGTTATGGACGCATTCCTTACCGACGTCACCTGGCTTGCTCCAATGCAGGTCCGGTCGACCGCGCGTGAAAGCTTGAGGGCTTCAATGCTGTTGTTGGCTCGAGCATATCGTGGCCGGTTAGGCAAAATCCTCAGGCCGTTGCTGGGCCGCGCCCAAACAGATGAGGGTTTACGCGAGGCGGTTCGGACTCGATGGGTTGAGCCGCGACGGCAGGTCGCCCGTAAGGCTATTTGTCACGGCATGCAAACCGGTGAACTTCGTCCCGCACTCGATCCCGACGTCGTTTTAGACGCTTTATATGGGCCCTTCTATCACCGCTTGTTGGTGCCGTACAAGAACAGTGCGATTACCGATACGTTTGTGAATGCGCTGGTCGACACTGTATTCGGCGGATTGGAGCAGGCCGGTGCAGCAAAAGCGACGGTTCAGTCTGACCCTCATGCCGCCTGATCAGAAGGTCATTGTCGCTGCCAAAACAGTTCACCTGCAGTCTCCTGTGGCGCAGTAACCGCCGGCAGCGTTTATGGTCCACGAAGTTCTGCTCTCCCGGGTTTCACTGAAAGTGGTCGTAACCAGGTTTGCTCAGCAGATCCCCTTTTTGTTCCGTTAAACGCCCGATCCGGGTCAGGGGTAACTCTGGGAATGCTTTCTTCCAGTCTTGTTCGAGCTTGGCACCAACGTCGTCGCTCACCGCGAACAATAATTCGTAATCCTCGCCGTCGGCCAATGCTTGTTCCACTGAACAGCCTTCATTTTTCGGTAGTGCGGAAAAGTCGATCTCGAATCCTGTGCCACTCGCTTTAGCCAGACGGGGAAGGTCGCTCCCTAGCCCATCGCTCAAATCAATCATCGCATGCAGCCTAAAATTCTCCGTGAGCCACCGAGACTCGGCTAACCTGGGCTCGAAACTCAGATGTTTCCCTCGCAAAGAACCTCCCAATCTGCCCGTGACGTAAAGGCGGTCACCAATCTTTCCTCCAGATCGAACCACTAACCTTTCTTTTTCAACTTTCCCGGTTAGCGCTACCGAAATGAATACCGGTCCGGGAGATCGAGAGGTCTCACCGCCAACCAGGTTAACCCCATAATTGGCCGCGGCCTGGTTCAGGCCGGCGTAAAGGTCAGTCAGCCACGCCAATTCCCGATCCGGTGAGATCGCCACCGTGATCACCGCATCGAGGGGATCTCCTCCCATGGCCGCAATATCGCTGATCGCGCGGCAAAGCGCCTTCCAGCCAACGGCCCGCGCCGATGTCTCGAGCAAAAAGTGGACCCCTTCGACCACACAATCCGTTTTCAAAAGCTGCAGATTTTGGCCAAACCGGACCAGCGCACAATCGTCGCCCGGCCCAACTTCCACTCGTCCATCGAATCGGAGTTCGCGCGTTATGGCTTCGACAACGGCGTCCTCGCCGATTTCTTTCAGTTTCATTTCTGCCCTAATAGAACCAGGATCAGACTAAACGCGTTGAACAAAGCGTGCATGGTCATCGGCACCAACAAACTACCGCTTAGCTCGTACGCTAGAGCGAACACCGACGCCAACACTAAAAGAGGAAAAAAGCTCGGCAGGTTTAGATGGATCAACGCGAACAATATACCGGATAAAATCAAGGCAGGTATGGCTCCCAAGTAGCGCTTGATAACGGCGTACAGATATCCGCGGAACGCTAGTTCTTCCGCAACCGGCGCAATGACTACCGCGAGCAGGATAATCGGAACCCGCTGCGCCACCGTTGAGGAATTCTCAAAAATCCGGATTACCTCTTGGGTATCTGTCGTCGTGTTTACCTTTAATAGGGCAGAAGCGATGTAATCGACCACAAAAACCATCGGCAAAGCGGAAATCAAAAGCGCAATCCCTAGCAACAAAGATCGCCGAACCGGCATTCGATCCAGCCCAAACACGCTCCCGAGCTTGAACCCCCGAAACCGGAGCGAAAGCAAAATCGGCCCAAGAATCAGTGCCCACCAGGCCAGAACACTCACCACCATCGTGCTTGTATCAACGTTCTCGATTGCTGTTTGCGAGATAGAGCCGGTCGCCATCAGGACCTGAGAGAGGATCAAAAGCACAATCATGGACGCCAAGACCAGATCAACCCAGGAAAAAAAGCTTACCTGAACCGTGTCACCACCGCCGGCATAGACCCGTCGAAATAACCGGACGAACATCCCGAGGCTCAATCCCAACAGCAAGACCAGAGCGCAATAAGAAAGAAGATTCATCAAAACGGAATGAAACTACACCGGATTAACGACCGGTCTACTCCGTCGCAAAAACGCCAAAGGACAGAAACAAAAGAGAAAAAAATCTCACGCAAAGCCGCAAAGACGCAAAGGGAAAAGAAAATCGGAATAGGCACAAAAAACGGAAAAAGAGTACAGCCGTTCAATCTCCTCTTAATCTTTGCGCCTTTGCGGCTTTGCGTGAGTTTTTTAGTCCCTCTGTTTCGAATCGATCCAGATTGTGACGGGGCCATCATTCACGAGCTGGACCGACATATGTTCTCCGAACACTCCTCGTTGCACCGGCTTCCCAAGCAACCCTTCGAGCTCCTGGCAAAAATCGGTATACATGCGCTCGGCAAACTCTGGCGGAGCCGCTCGAATAAATGAAGGACGATTACCTTTCTTAGTGCTGGCGAATAACGTGAACTGAGAGACAACCAGTGCCTGGCCGCCAATATCGGTCACAGACTGATTCATTGCCCCAGCCGCGTCAGGAAAAATCCGGAGCCGCGCGATTTTTCCCGCCAGCCACTCGATGTCTTCGCGTAGGTCGGCCGCTTCGATTCCCAAGAGCAGCAAGACCCCGACACCAATCTCACCAACGGTCTTCCCGTCTACAACCACGGCCGCTCGGGTAACACGTTGGATGATGCAGCGCATGGAAGAAAACAATGAAGTGATGGAGTATTAGAACAAGAGGGATGATGGCTCAAGTCTTCCGAGTCGATTGCTTCGCGTGACCATCACTCCACCACTCCACCACTCCATCACTCCGTCGCTCCATCACTCCACGTTCGAGCGTCAGACAAGGAACGCCACGGTTCTTTCGATCACGGATTGATCCCGCAAAATCCGCCAATGACCGGCGCCGCTAGCAGGCACTAACGTGGCGCCTGGCCAGGCCTCGGCGATCGATTCGCCATGCGAAAAAGGCAACTCGCCATCGTCAGGATCATGCAAGATTAAGGCAGGGATCTCGAAAGCCTTGGATAGAAGCGGTACCGAAATGATCCCAGCAGGATATCGGGCCGCGAACCGCTCTCGCAAGGCGCCGGCCAACGAGTCGGGCAGTTCACGTAATTTAATGAACATGTCCAGCAAAGGCTCAACAAAGGCGACTGGTGCAAGAAAGACGGCGCGCTGAGCCTTGAGCCCTTGAGCCAGCGCGATGGTAGCCGCGGTTGCGCCCAACGAATGGGCGACCACTGCATAAAATGGCCCGTGTCGTTCATCAACCATCCGCGCGGCCCGGGCAAACGCCGGACCACTCGCGAAAACGCCTGACGAGTTACCGTGCGCGGGCGCATCGAACGCAACCACCGAAAATCCGCGCTCCAGGAGCACGCTGATTAGGGCAAAGAACTGGGCGGCTTTCCCTGCCCAACCGTGCATCAAAAGAACCCGCTGCTCCCCATTCCCCCAGCGATAAACCGCGATATCTTCCTCTTCATTTTCGGTGCCGGGAGTAATCACGACCCGGCTAACTTCGGCTTGCTCCAAGACTGCGTCTTCCCGCTTCAGGTTTCGCAAAGCGCGCTGCGGCCGCAGAAATTCCTGTAGTGCTTCGCCAGCGTCCATTTTGGGAAAGTAATCAGTAATCAGTAATCAGTAATCAGTGATCAGTGATCAGACAAAACGACGGACCGGGGCTAAAGCGGCAACGCATTGTTTGCAGTGGTGGTGTTTGATCGGTCTAGTGATTATCGACTGATTACTGACTACTGCTTACTGCTTACTGCTTACCGATTACTGATTACTGGCCGACGAGTTCCATCGTGCCTTTAAACTTACTCGGCTCTTCCTCAAGGCCGAACTTGGCCGCATAAAGCGCCTCGATCCGCTCCATCCCTTCGTCGGTCAGCGCTGGTGTGTCCGGAGCGGAAGCAAACTCAACGAGCTGTTTTTCCTCGTAAATATTGGGCAGCGTAGACGCGATCTGCGGATCCCGCAGTAACCATTGCAAGGCGGCTTGCCCGAGAGTACGGTCCGGGCCTTCCAGGAACCTGAGCTGTTCAACTTTCTTGACCCCGTTTAATAACCAGCTCCTCGGCCGATGATTCCGATGATCATTTGGCGGGAATTGGGTATCGGCCGTGTAATGACCCTCGAGCATACCGGAAGAATGCGTCACTCGAATCAGAAACATTGTGTCTTTGCCGGCTTCAGTAGCCGAGTCCTGGATCGGCTTGCCTGGATGTTGTTCCAGTATGTTATAGATGTGCTGTACGCTGGTGAGATTGCGTTTCTGTACGCAGCGAACGCCTTCATACAGCCAACCGATAGCCGGACCTAGCGCCATACCGTAATAACGAATTTTTCCGGCTTTCTGTAGTTCATCCAGCGTTTCCCAAGGCCGATCGTCATCCACCTGTTCCATGCGGATATTGTGCAACTGCAACAGATCGATTCGGTCGGTATTAAGCCGGCTCAAAGCCGCATCGGTCGCTCTCCTAATTGCATCCGGTGAAAAGTCTTGCGGGATCTCGCGTTGCCCGCGCCGTTCATCCCCATGATGCACAAAATCGTAACCGACCTTGGTCGCGATCACGATTTGATCGCGTTTATCTGGAAACGCTTTTGCGATTAGCTCCTCGCTCAACCCGTTCCCGTACGTATCCGCCGCATCGAACAGGGTAATTCCATAATCGAACGCTTTATGCATGAGCGCGATAGCCTCGGACTCACTGAAGTTGCCCCACCAGCCCGTGGAAACGGTCCATAACCCAAAGCCCACTTCGCTGACGGTAAGGTCGGTGTTGCGATACGTGCGGTATTTCATGGCGTCCCCCCACTATTGTTCGGCCCAGCGCCAGCTGCAACCCGGACCGCGAATCCAGATCTCAACCGCGAATGGGCACGAATGGAGGCCGATCAAAATCGAACACGGCGAAAGGTAGGTCAAACCGAGAGACTTATTAGAAGCCTTTCCCAAGCCTCCCTCGGGACTGCTTTTTGTCTGTAGGCAGAAATGTCTTAATTATTCGCGTCCATTCGTGTCCATTCGCGGTTTAACTCTTTTCTGCGTAAATCTGCGTCCATCTGCGCTTAAGGTGTTTTATTCCCGTCCATTCGTGTGCCTTCGCGGCCCGTTTTTCGCAAGAATCCAACAGGGAGCGCAAGATCGCGACAGCAACTCGTCCTGGCGTCTGTATCGTGGAAATCGACATAGGCTGTTCCTCGCGCTGCTCGAGCGGGGAAGCCCAAGAGGTACCCGAAGGTATAATTGTCCGCCTTTTGGCAGTAGCACTAGCTTGTGGTTGCACCTAAACCGAATTCTGAAATCATGTCTGACGATATTAATAAAAACAAAGGGCTGGGAACGGACGCCCCTTCCGGGTTCGGTTCCTCTTCCCGTCGTGCCTTCCTATCGCGGTTAGGCTCAGTCGGTCTGCTGGCGACCACGGCTCCGTTAGCCAGAGCCGTCCCGCCGGCCACGCCGGAGCCAGCTTCACCTCCCTCCACTCCAACTCCGCCGCAGAAAGGTTTACCGGTTACGTTACGGATCAATGGTACTGAACATCGCCTTCAGTTGGATCCGCGTACTACCCTACTCGATTGCCTACGCGAAAACATCGGACTAACTGGAACCAAAAAAGGGTGTGACCATGGGCAATGCGGCGCTTGCACAGTCCATATCAACGGGCGCCGGGTGAACTCCTGTCTATCGTTTGCGGTGATGCACGAGGGAGACGAGATCACTACCATCGAAGGTCTCGGCCAACCGGGTAATCTTCATCCCATGCAATCGGCCTTTGTGGTTTGTGACGGTTATCAATGCGGCTATTGCACTTCCGGACAGATCATGTCCGCAGCAGCCCTTATGAACGAACCCTGCGGCCCACACGATGCCGATGTGAAGGAGTTGATGAGCGGTAATATTTGCCGTTGTGGAGCCTACTCAAACATCGTGGCCGCGATTCAATCCGTCCGCCAAAAAAAGCTCAGTTCAAGCTCCTCCGCCGCTAAAGCTAAAGAGGACAAGTAGGAAAGGATTCGCATGCAAACCTTCGAATTCACGCGTCCCAGTGACCTGACCAGCGCGGCTACGGCGGCTGCTTCGGCAAACACCGCCCAGCAAGGCGCAGATATCCGCTTTATTGCCGGCGGCACCACTTTAGTCGATCTGATGAAGCTGAATGTCGAACAGCCGCACACTCTGATCGATCTGAATCGGTTACCGCTGGGCACTGTAGAGACCTTGCCAGACGGCGGCCTGAAGATCGGGGCGATGGTCCGGAATTCCGACCTGGCCCATCACGCTTCCGTTCTTAGCGATTATCCGGTCCTATCCCAAGCTCTGCTCTCCGGAGCTTCCGCCCAACTGCGAAACAAGGCGACGACTTCGGGGAACTTATTGCAACGAACCCGTTGCATGTATTTCCGGGATAACACGATGCCGTGTAACAAACGCGAGCCCGGTTCCGGTTGCGGAGCAATCAACGGGGTTAACCGGATGATGGCGATTCTTGGCACCAGCGAACATTGTATCGCGAGCAATCCGTCAGATATGAACGTCGCCCTGACTGCTCTCGAGGCCACGATTCATATTCAAAACGGGCAAGCGGTGCGCTCGGTTCCGATCAACGAATTTTACGTTCTACCGGGCGATAATCCTCAACGAGAAACCGTGCTCGAACCAGGTGACCTAATAACGCATGTGACGCTACCAGCGCCGGTGACCGGCAATAAGTCTGTGTATCTGAAACTGCGCGACCGCGCTTCTTACGAATTCGCTCTGGCGTCAGCCGCCGTGATCATAAAGATCGAGAACAATCGGCTCAGTTATGCTCGCGTTGCGCTAGGTGGAGTCGGTACTAAACCTTGGAGATCCAAGGAAGCAGAGCAAGTTTTAGCCGGAGCAACGTTGAGCGAAAACACCTTTCGAGCGGCGGCCGAAGCTGCCCTTCAAGGTGCACGCGCGCAGAGCCAAAACGGGTTCAAGATCGAGCTGGCCAAAAGGTGTCTCACCCACGCTCTCAAGCTTGCCACGCAAACCGCCTAGCTATTTCCAAGGAACGAGATTATGCCGACAGCCCAGAACGGGACAACGGAGAATAAAGTTTTGTCTTTGATAGGGCGACCGATACCGAGAGTCGACGGCCCGCTGAAGGTTAGCGGAACCGCCACCTATACATCCGACCATAATTTTCCCGGGATGCTTTATGCGGTGCCCGTGCCAAGCACGATCGCGAAAGGAAGCATTGCCACGCTGGATACTTCCGCAGCCGAAAAGATGCCAGGAGTAAGAGCCGTGTTTCATCGGGACAACATCGGCCGTTTTTTCCGGGTACCGCCGAACGCGGACTTCTCCATCGTGATCGACGAGCACAGGCCTCCACTCGAAGATGACATCATCCGTTACTATGGCCAGTATGTGGCAGTGGCGATCGCCGAGTCTCTAGAACAGGCACAGGCGGCTGCCGACGCGGTCAGAGTGACGTACCACGAGGAAACACCGGATGTACGAACCAAGCTGGTGGCGCAAGATGAACCCAAGGTGGACAGCCAACGGGGGGACCCTGTCGCGGCGTTCAACAGCGCACCGGTTAAGATCGATCAGACGTATGTGACCCCAGCCGAAACCCATAACCCGATTGAATTGCATGCCACGGTTGCAGTATGGGATGGAACGGCGTTTACGCTCTATGAGTCAACCCAGGCAGTAAAAAATCAGCAGCTCGCGATGAGCGCCATGCTCGGAGTTCCGACCGAAAACGTGCGCGTTATCTCCAGATTCTTAGGTTCAGGCTTTGGAGGAAAACTGTGGCCTTGGACACATTGTCTCCTTGCCGCCGCTGCTTCCCGGAATCTAAACCGGCCCGTGAAACTCGTGGTTAGCCGCAAGATGATGTTTCAAGCGGTTGGGCACAGGCCATTGACCCAACAGCGGATTCGCCTGGGAGCAACTACTAACGGCGAGCTCGTTTCTATACAGCATGATTCCTTGAATCATTCATCGATTCTAGACGATTACGACGAAGGCTGCAGTGAAGCCACACCTCATCTTTATCATTGTCCCCATCTTCGGGCCACCAACGGCGTGATGCATCTGAACGTTGGGACACCCACCTCGATGCGAGGTCCCGGGGCTGTCCCTGGTCTTTTTGCTTTGGAATCGGCGATGGACGAGCTGGCCGTGGAACTAAAGATCGATCCGGTCGAGCTTCGTCTCCGGAATGATACTCAGATCGATGAATCGCTTAACCTGCCGTTTACATCCCGACATTTGAAGGAGTGTCTCACGGTTGGCGCTGAAAAGTTCGGATGGCACCAGAGAACACCAGCGGTCGGCTCCATGAAAAAAGATGGGCTGATTCTTGGATGGGGCATGGCCGCGGCCACTTGGATCGCGAACCGTCTGGATTGCGAGGCGACTATTGACTTGAAAGCGGACGGCTCAGTCCGGGTTGCTTGCGGTACCCAGGATATCGGGACCGGTACTTACACCATGCTTGCCCAGATCGTGGGCGAATCGCTTGGGATCGATCCGGATAAGATCGAGGTTGTGCTTGGTGACACCGCGTTGCCAACTGGGCCTCTTTCCGGCGGCTCCATGGTGACTGCCTCGTTAGTTCCAGCGGTCTTGGAAGCAGCCAAGACCGCGATCCAGAAAGTCCAGTTTGCGGCTACTACGGCCACCCCGTTCTCCGGGCAATCGGCCGATGACTTGGCTTTCAGCAACGGCCGGATTCACCGAAAAGATCAGGCTCCCGCGAATGGTGTTCCTTACGAACAAGTTCTCCAGACAGCCAACATTAACAGCGTGTCTGGCACCGGACGATCGCAGGGCGATTTTACTGATCTGCTTGGATTGAGTAAACCCAAGCTCTCCAGTCATTCGTTTGGAGCCCAATTCGTGGAGGTCTCTTGGCAACCGGAGATTGCTCGCTTGCGCGTCAGCCGAGTCGTAACCGCGATCGACGCCGGGCGGATCATTAACCCGCGAACCGGCCGAAATCAGATCGAGGGAGCGGTGGTGATGGGAGTCGGCATGGCTCTGTTTGAGCACACGATTTACGATGATCAAAACCGCGGAGCACCCATCAACAGCAACCTCGCGGACTACGTGGTCTCGACCAATGCGGACGCTCCAGAGATCGACGTCATCTTCCTTGATTATCCGGATACGCACCTCAACGCGCTCGGCGCCCGCGGGATCGGGGAGATCGGTCTGGCCGGTGTCGCGCCGGCGATCGCTTCTGCAGTATATCATGCTACCGGCGTACGGGTGCGCGAGTTGCCAATCCGGATTGAAGATCTGATCGCATGACGCGTTTGGTGTTTGACGTTATGCGGTTGGCTGTCGAGTATTGACCCTGGTTCTAGGCCAAAGAGGACTCTGGGGGAACGGACGGATGGGACTAATGGCAAACATGGGATGATGGGTCCCGTCCGTTCCATGGGCCTAGGGGTTACCATCGCTCACGGAGCGTTTTCCTGCGTCCCAGCCTTTTCCCGTCTTTGCGTCAGATTCAGAGCATGACCACCCAGAACCTCATGAATGTGGTTGAGATCACCCGGTTCGGGCCGCCGGATGTCCTTGCTCTTAGACAAAGACAAATTCCGGCGCCTAAAGACGGCGAAGTCCTGATAAAGGTTGAAGCAGCGGGTGTCAGCCGCCCGGATGTTTTGCAGCGGCGCGGCCATTATCCCCCGCCAGCCGGGTCATCGGATCTGCCCGGACTAGAAGTAGCCGGAGCCATCGCCGCGTGTGGTGCCGGAGTTTCCGCTTACAAGGTTGGTGACCCGGTCTGCGCTTTATTGGCCGGCGGCGGTTACGCCGAGTTCTGTGTGGCGCCGGTTAGCCAGGTCTTACCGATTCCCACCGGTTGGTCCGCTAAGGAAGCTGCTACTCTCCCCGAAAATATTTTTACGGTATGGGAGAACGCGTTTCGCCGGGCCAAATTACAGGCGGACGAAACCATTCTGGTCCAAGGCGGAACCAGCGGCATCGGTTCCACTGCGATTATGTTAGCTCGCGAATTCGGAGCCACCGTCATCGCAACTGCTGGTACCGACGAAAAATGCCAGGCGTGCATACCGATCGGCGCGAATGCGACGATAAACTACAAGACCCACGATTTCGTCGCAGAAACCTTGCGCCTTACCGATCAACGCGGGGTGGATGTCGTGCTCGATATTGTCGGAGGCGACTACGTCCAACGCAGTATCAATTGTATCGCCATTAATGGACGCATCTCGCTGCTCGCTGTCCAAGGCGGCGATGAAGCCACTTTCGCAATTTCCTCGCTAATCAAGAAACGCGGAACGGTTCTAGCCTCGAACATGCGGCCTAGATCACCCGCCGAAAAAGGCGTAATCGCCGAGGACCTACGGCGCCAGGTCTGGCCCCGGCTATCGAGTCGGACAAATTTCCGGCCACTCATCGATCGCGTATTCAAGTTCGCAGAAGCACCCCAGGCTCACGAACGGATGGAACGCGGCGAACACATCGGTAAAATCGTTTTGGTTCCTTAGCGCCAGACGCCGAACACAAACGCCAAACGCCGAACGCTAGATGAGCTTCTACTGGGTCTACGACCTTCCCGCCTGGCTCTTTGCGATTCTCACAATCTCCATCACCGTCGCGGTCGGGTTGGCTGGGGTGTATGCCACCCGGAAATGGGTCCGACGGGTCCATGGCAGCCAACACTCGCACAACGACGTTGTCGGTTACTATCTCGCTGCGGTCTGTGTTTTTTACGGAATTACTTTGGGTCTACTCGCGGTCGCCACCTGGCAAAATTATACCGATGTTGAAACCAGGGTAGGCCAGGAAGCTGCGAGAGTTGGTGTCCTTTACCGGGATGTCAGCGGGTTTGTCGACCCTTACCGATCGCAACTTCAACAAGATCTCCGCACCTACACTCGGCAAGTTGTCGATGTGGCCTGGCCTTTACAAAGAAAAGGGATCGTACCGGAAAGCGAAGGCAGAGTGCTGAATGAATTTGAAAAGCACCTGACCGCGTTCGATCCGCAAACCGAAGGTCAAAAAGCCTTATTTGGAGCGGCCTATGCGAGTTTTAACCAACTAGCAGACCTGCGGGGCAGACGTTTGCAGAGTGTACGAGAAGGATTAGCGCCGCCGTTATGGACCGTGGTATTTGCCGGCGCCTTCCTCAGCATCGCTCTAACCTGGTTTTTCGATATGAAAAGCCTGAGCATGCATTCTTGGATGACGGTAATCGTCGCCGCCCTCCTAGGTCTCCTGATTTTCATGTTGGCCGCGCTCGACAACCCTTTCCGCGGTGACGTCAGCGTCGGATCCGAGCCTTTCGAGCTAGTTTATCAGCGCCGGATGGGACCCGAGCCAACATCCTCGCCCCAACCAACACCCTGAGAAAATCAACCGCAGATGAACGCAGATTGACGCAGATAAAGACGGCTCGGACGATGGAGTCGTGGAGCAATTGCGTGATGGTACAGTTGGTTCGAGACTCCCTACCTACGGCCTCGTTCTAAGCGTTTGTAAGTTGAAGATTTGCGGCTAAGTCCCACGCTCCACCACTCTATTACTCGAAGAGACTGCCTTATCTGCGCAAATCTGCGTTCATCTGCGGTTAGTCTGTTCGCTAATTTGCGCTCCGTTTTGTTCTTGCCTGGCGCGGGCATCCGTCCAAACTGGTGCGCGGTGATTAACCGAGCATCCGCACGGGCTATCAGGATAATTATCGCCTTCGTTGGAGGAGTCGTATTTTCCTGGCTTTCCTGGTGTGAAGCCGTTTTCTGCGGAGTCTATCTCTTGAATCTCATTTGCGCCCGATCCCTCCTTGCCCTACAGCAAGAGGGCGATCTGATTTATAGAGGCAAGCTAGGCGATCTATACGTTCAGTTCGAGTGGATAGGAGTTCTCTTAGCCGCGGGCGCCTCTTTCGCCTTATTCACTTTGGAGCCGGTTGGTAAACGCAAACTTGCTGTCGCCTTTTATCTGTTCTTGCTGGTTTTGATACTACCTTTATCGGCTGCCAACTATTACCCGATCGAGTTGTGGACTGAGCGCCTGGGACAAGCGATCTTCGATTTGGTATTGGTTTTGCTAGGGCTCGCGGCCGTGCAACGGTTGCTAGCTTATAAAGTCTCATCGAGACTCGGTCGTATTACTCGGGGCGTCGCGGTTTTCCTGTTAGGTGCGGCCGCCGTAATCATCCCAGCCATTTATTCAGTGATTTGGTTTCTGAATGCCCACGCGCTGGCTAAGAGCGTTGCCCAAGTCCATGGCGCCCGGCCGAGCTGGATCAGCCTGGTTGCCGGGTTAGTCGCCGCAGCATTTGCGATATTGACCGCTAAACACAACAGCGCTTACCGCTCTCAAGCGCAGATGGATATAGAGTAAAACTTAACCGCGAATCGACACGAAAGGACACGAAATAATGAAGGTCACCACTGAGCTACAGATTTCGCATAAACGATGCGTTCTCTCCGCCGAGCCGCGTATTCGCTAGGTTTAAGTTCCTTACCGGTTCGTAATTTGGTTCGTGTCCTTTCGTGTCGATTCGCGGTTAAGTTTCGCTTCTGCGGTCGTGGTTGTTATTCTCCCATCGCGATCAGCCGCTTTGCCGCGCCAAGCATATCTGGCTCGACAACTTCTGGGACTGGCGCCAGCGGGAAAAGTTGGGCTCCAGGCCGGGAAATAAAAGCGGCGCGGCAGCCCGCCCAGATCGCTCCGGCGACATCCCAGCCATGAGCAGCGACCAACATACACTCCTCCGGTGCGAAGCCCAGCTTGTTCGCCCCCCATCGGTACACATGGCGATGCGGCTTGAATAACTGCACTTCTTGCACACTTAACCTTTGTTCAAACAGATCCGTCAGCCCTGCGTTATGTATCTGGGCATCAACCGCGGCCTGTGAAGAATTTGTGAGTGTCACCATCCGAAACCCCTCACTTTTCAACGCTTCCAAAGCCGGTCGAACATCCGGATGTGCCGGCAGCGATCGAATTACCGACACCGCCTGTTTGGCTGTTTCCGGTGAAAGAGTAATTCCATGATTGCGCGCCACCATCAGCAATGCCGCCACTCCGAGCTCGCCGAAGTCTCTGTATTGATCAGCCAATGTAACCACCAACGAGGAGTGGAGCATCGTCGTGAACCACAAAGGCAACAGTTCGGGACGCGAGCCTAAAGCCTCCCCGATAACCGTTTTCATTGCGTTTAGGTCGAGCAGGGTTTCGTTTACATCAAAGAACAGCAGTTTAGGGCGCGGCATTGGAGTCGGGCCGGATGGAGTGTTGGAGTGATGGCGAGGCGGGTCTTAGCCGCGAAGCGGTGATTCAGAAGAGCCTAGGGTGAAGCGCAGATAATTTGACCCGCGCTTTCAGCGCTAGTCACAATTTCGTTTTGGTTCCTAGGGCTTCCCCGGGCTATGTCAAAGCGTCGCTTCGCGACTCAGTGTCGTCGCGATCATCCATCGCCCCCCTCTCTCCACGGTTTTCCCTCTAGCTTTCCAGCTTTTTCGTCAACGTGATGTCTGCTTTCAGCAGACGGGAAACCGGGCAACCGGCCTTGGCCTGATCGGCAATTTCTTCGAACTTCGCCGCATCAATGCCCGGCACGCGACCGGTCAAATCAAGATGCACCGCGGTGATCGTCCAGTTGCCGTCGACCTGTTCCAGAGTCAACGTCGCTTGGGTCGAGAGTTCTTCCGCGGTAAAGCCGGCGCCGCCTAAAAAAGCCGATAACGCCATAGTAAAACATCCAGCGTGTGCCGCTGCGATCAGTTCTTCCGGGTTCGTACCGATACCGTTTTCGAATCGGGTCGAAAACGAATATTGCGTTTTATTCAGGACGCCACTTTGCGTGGATACGGTCCCTTGTCCCTTTTTTAGATCACCCTGCCAGACTGCGGATGCGGTGCGTTTCATATAGGTTTGATGGGTAACGTTGCTCATACGTTGTACTAGTCCAATAGCGCGCTCAACGAGGAATCGATGCCAGCTTCCTAAATCGTCCTCGTGCTCGGGCTCGTCCTCGTGCTCGAAGGCACAGGGTAGAGTCGGATTGCAAGAGAG
>JAFAZK010000209.1 GCA_019239825.1 Verrucomicrobiota bacterium
GGATACTTCGTAAAAAGGACGTTCCAAGGACGACGCATCCCCCGATGATTGACCATTGGGCAGGGCGCTCACCCACGGCGAACATAACCCAAATCGGATTAAGGATTGGCTCGATCATGCTAACTATGGACGCATCCAGCGCACGTACGTGCCGGATAGCCCGTGCGTAGAGCAAATAAGGAATCGTGAGCTGAAGGACGCCTAGGGCGAGCAACCATGGCCAATTATGTCCCAGGTTTACCGGGGGCCACATAGCCGGAGCCGCCACTAAAACCGTCATCAAATTGCCGAGGAAGACCGTTGCTTCGGGCGATGCCGATTTTTCGCGGCGCATCAGTATAGTAAGCCAGGCGTATGAAACGCCGCTGGCGAGTGCGGCAATTACTCCCCAAATCCCCGCCAACGAGAGTCCGTCACAGAAAAACAGGGCGATTCCGCCAAAAGCGACACCGATAAGGATCCAGTCCAACCGGCTAACGCGTTCCCGAAGGAGCCATGGGCTCAACAGAGCGATATAGATAGGAGCGGTATACTGCAGAAAAATGGCATTCGCCGCGGTCGTCAGCTTTGTAGCAACCACGAACAGCACGACTGTTATTGTGTACGCCATTCCTCCGAAAACTGCTGTCCAGGAAAACTTCCGGAGGACCGATGGTCGCAGGATGGCGATCAAGAAGACCGCGATCAAGCTCCTCGACCCTGCAATGGCGACCGGGTTCCAATCAATGGACTTGATGAGGACCCCTCCGAGCGACCAAAAGAACGCGGTGAACAGTAGGAGGAAGACGTACCTACCCGTCTGGCGTTCAGCGTCTTTCGTTTGCCGTTGGCCGTTGGCAATGGGTTCGAAATGACCGCAACTCTTGGGATCCGTCATGGCCTCGCAGCGAGCGGTCGCAAGTTTTTTGAAGCGCCGAACGCCGAACCCCAAACGCCGAACCTCAAACGGACACTATATCGCTTTGAAACAGAGCGATGCGTTGTGGCCTCCGAAGCCAAAAGAGTTGTTAAGAGCAACTTTGACGTTCTTCTCGCGAGCGACGTTAGGGACATAGTCCAGGTCGCACTCCGGGTCAGGATTGTCGAGATTGACGGTGGGAGGCACCACACCGTGTTTCATGGCCAGGATGCAAACTGCGCTCTCGACGGCTCCGGCGCCCCCGAGCAGATGGCCAATCATCGATTTGGTCGAGCTGACTAAGAGACCGTTCTTAGCATAATCGCCGGCGAACCGTTTAATGGCATTGGTCTCGCAGGCATCGCCGACGGGAGTCGATGTGGCATGTGCATTGATGTAATCAATATCCGACGGATTGAGCTTGGCTCGATTAACGGCGATTTGCATGCCCCTGGCTACGGGCGTTCCATCGGGCTTAGGCGCCGTCATGTGATACGCATCGCAGGTCAGCCCATAACCGGCCAACTCGCAGTAGATGTGTGCCCCTCGGGCCCGAGCATGTTCGTATTCCTCGAGAATCAAGACTCCGCCGCCTTCACCCATGACGAACCCGTCTCGCTCTCGATCGAACGGACGCGATGCTCGTTCCGGTTCATCGTTCCTCGTGCTCATCGCTCGCATCGCACAGAACCCACCGACGCCAAGGTTATTGATGACCGCCTCGGTCCCTCCGGCTAAGAAAATCTCGGCCTCATCATCGCGAATCATTCTCCAGGCTTCCCCGATGGAATTTGCAGAGGTGGCGCAGGCAGTCACAATGGAGTAATTCGGCCCTTCGAAGCCGTATTCCATCGCGATCATGCCGCTTGCCATATTAACGATCATCATCGGCACCATGAAAGGAGACACCCTGGAAGGCCCCTTCTTTAAGAAGACTACATGTTGGTTTTCCAGCGTGGTCAGCCCGCCGATCCCGCTACCGACCAGGACACCGACGCGCGTACGGTCGACGCGGTCCAGATCGAGGCCGCTGTCTTCTAGTGCCTGTTTGGAGCAGGCGAGAGCAAATTGGGAGAAACGATCGGTTCTCCTAACATCCTTGGGATTAGCCAGATACGTAGCGGCGTCGAAGTCCTTGATTTCGCCGGCTATCTGACAGTCAAAAATCGAAGCGTCGAATGACGAGATCTTACTGATCCCGCTTTTCCCGGCAACGAGATTCTCCCAAAAGGTTTTGATATCGTTACCGATTGGTGAGATAACGCCCAAACCGGTGACTACAACACGTCGATCGCTCATCG
Source organism: Verrucomicrobiota bacterium (assembly GCA_019239825.1). Taxonomy (GTDB): domain Bacteria; phylum Verrucomicrobiota; class Verrucomicrobiia; order Chthoniobacterales; family JAFAMB01; genus JAFAVN01. The sequence continues at coordinate 2,200 of JAFAZK010000209.1, forward strand.
CTTACTGGAGTAACGGGGTATTTGCTCTGCGGAATTAGGTAACTGAATTTCTTAGGAATTTCGAGATCCCATCCCGACCATTTGCGCCTGCTGAAACAATTTTCCCTCTGTGCGTATGGACGGCGCGATAATGACCTCGGTTTCTTGAAACTCTCTGAGGTTCGCAGCTCCGACGTTACCCATGCAAGTTGTAATAGCACCCACTAGATTCTGGCTCCCATCGTCAACCTCGGCAGGTCCAAATAAAATTTGCCGTAAAGGACCGGTTGTTCCCACCCGAATGCGCGTGCCTCGCGGTAAATTAGCGTGAGGTGTCGCCATGCCCCAATGATAACCTTTTCCGGGGGCCTCAATGGCTTTAGCGAACGCGCTTCCGATCATCACCGCGTCAGAGCCGCAAGCCAGGGCCTTACAAACGTCGCCTCCTTTACTCATGCCACCGTCGGTAATGATGGGCACGTACCGGCCAGTCCTTTTCAGGTGATAATCTCGAGCAGCCGCGCAATCAACCGTCGCCGTGACTTGGGGAACGCCGAGGCCTAAAACGCCCCGCGAAGTGCAAGCTGCGCCCGGACCTACACCGACCAGGACTCCTGCCACTCCGCATTCCATAATTTCGAGGGTGACCTCAAAGCCAACGGTATTTCCAACGATTACCGGACAACGGAGATCTCTGCAAAGTTTGGCCAGATCTAACGACCGATACTCCGTGGAGATATGGCGCACGGTCGAAACCGTGCTTTGGACGACAAAAAGATCGGCGCCCGCTTCTTGGGCGATCTGCCCGTACCGCTCCGCTTTTTGAGGGATGGAGCTCACTGCCGCCAGGACTCCGGCATCCTTTATCTGTTTTATCCGTGCGGCAATCAGGTCTTCTTGGACCGGCTCCTGGTAAATTTTTTGGAGCAATGCAGTAACGTGATCTTTCTCGGCTTCCAATACCTTGAGCAAGACTTCCTCGGGGTTCTTGTAACGAGTCTGTACCCCTTCAAGGTTGAGGACGGCTAAGCCACCCAATCTTCCCATCTCGATGGCGAAGCGGACATCAACCACGCCGTCCATCGCGCTAGCCAGAATCGGAATACCTAGCTTCAAGGGATTCCCAGTCTGTCTAGGCATTTCGAAGGTGATATCCACCTCATTCGGGTTGATAGTTACTTGTCCCGGCACCAGCGCAATTTCATCGAAACCGTAGGTTACGCGTGCCTTTCGATTTCGGCCGATGAACATCGACATTTGATCAAAGTCCTCCAAAGTTTCTTCTCTCATTCAAACTGCCGCATCGTGGGCAACGAGGTAGCGGCACGTTGGTCTTATCTTCGAAAATAGAGGCACAAATCGTGCAGCGAACCGCGTAACGCAAGGCTTGTTTTTTACGTTTTTGGCTCCTCCATCCCTCAATGAACCACAGGCCGCCGATCACGATCACAGCAAGATAAAGATAGATAAAGATCAGGGACGGAAGTTCGATACGAATCATGGACAGAGCGATCGGCTTATTCTAACACCGTCTCGCGGGAGGGGGGGTGCGTCAACAGGCCGTAAGACTCGTGCTCGTACTCGTCGTCGTCCTCGTCCTCGACAGGTAGGGCGAGGCTCCGACTAATCTACGTGCATCGCGAAGCCGCTTGTTCGGCGGGAGGTTTGGTGGAGCTAGGACGAAAAGCGCGCCGAGCCGTGGTTTAGCGCTGGGCCACGGCTCGGCGCGTTCTTAGGCGTAACAACTTCGTCAAACGACCATCGTCCGTTGCTTCGCTGAGATCGTAAGGCCGTTTGGGAGCCTCGCCCTACCGTCGAGGACGAGCACGAGCACGAAATATGGCGGTTTCCTACCGCACCACCGTTCCCCAATGGAACGAGATGGTGTCCCAGGTCTCCGTATTGGCGGGCTGAAACTTAAGGCGCTTAACGGACTCTTCCGCGAGATGGTCTAACTGATCATTACCCGAACTTCGCCATAAAAAGAGATAGGTTACTTCGCCTTCTTTACTGATTCCCGCGAAGAAAGTGGTCGGTTCGTTAAGACGCTGGCTAGCGGGCAGTTTCTCTATTGTGGTTGGTCGCCGCCTCTCTAAGGCCGGTCCGAACTCAAGATGACTCACGAAGCTGGTCTTCTGTTCAACTGGAGCAGGGCGGACTTGCCTCGGGAAAAGATTGTCGGGAGTAAAAAGGGACGGAGTCGCAGCTTCTTGGGCCGAACCACTGGCCTGGCTTTTGCGAATCTCGGGGGTTTCGTCGCTGAAGGTTGGGCGATAGCTCGGAACCAATTTTGTCACCAGACTTTCGTCCACTCTGGGAGCGCTGATGGAGGACGGATCGTTCAGGTCCACCCAATCAAGCAAACGACGGTCCTGAGGGTTCTGCGGATTTAGTACGGAGACTTGAGCTGCCGGCGGGGGGAGGGACGTTGTTGACGGGTAAACAACATGAAAAACGTAGAGCCCGGCGAAGTGCAGGCATAACGAAAAAACAATTAGCCACAGCAGACGTCCACTCCATCGACCGCGGTCCCAATCGAAAATGGAGTTTTGAAGAGTGCGAGCCGTCGGCTTCACGGTGATTTTGGTGAAGTTGCTAGAATCACCGAATAGCCCCGGTCCAGACAGAGATTCATAACTTGAACGACCGAGCCTTGGGGTGCGTCCCGGTCGGCTCTTATGATGATCGACTTATCGGTTACAGGGTCTTTTGCGAATGCTGCCCGTAACTCTTCCAAGGTTACGGCTTGATCCCGATAATAAATCCGGGGAAACGGTCCCGCGGTTACGGTGACGATCGCGGAGTTTCCTACGGTCCCTAGAGTAAACTTTGAGAATGGCAGGTTTACGCTGATCCCGGGATGAACCAAAAAGGTCGAGCTAACGACGAACAGTAAGAGCAGTAAACAAACGACTTCTACGAGAGGAACAATAAACAGAAGATAAGGATTGAGCCGGACCGCTCTTTCCAACTTCATCTCTTTTCACTGGCCGCTTGAGACGACGGACCGAACTCAATGATGGACGCGGGCGTCTCTGCATCGGTCAGGATGTTGACGATTTCGATCCCTGCTCTTTCCATTTCATGCATCAGTGCATTCAGCCTGGAGGAAAGGAAACAGTAGGCCAAGATCGTTGGGATCGCGACCGCCAAGCTCGCGGCTGTTGTGAGAAGGCTTTGGTAAACCCCCCCGGAAACATCGGCTAAGGTTGCATAGCCGTTGCTGGCGGAGAGCTGAACGAAGGCTTGGATTAGACCGGTGACCGTACCGAGTAGCCCGATTAAAGGGGAGACGTAAGCGATCCCGACGAGAAGATCGAGATTGCGTTCGAGACGAGGCATTTCCATCTGAGCTGCTTCTTCGGCGATCTCGCGCAGTTCGGATCGGGACAGATGCGGACGAGACAAGGCAGCGTGGATAACTCGCGTTACTGGGACGGATGTGGCCTGACACTCAATCCGAGCCTCGGTCAGATTGCGGTTCCGAACCAAATTTGCCAATCCTTGGAGAAATTCGCCCAGATTGATATTCGCTCGATGAAAATAAAGCAGGCGTTCGACGAAGACCGCAACTGTGACAGCGCTACACAGGAGGATAAGCCACATCAGTGGCCCACCCTTTTGCATGTAGTCGATCATTCCGGACATATATCCACGGGTAGGAAGAAGCGCAAATAGAACGAGTGAACGCCGCCAACGCAGGGAACATGTGAGAGCGATGTAAACAGCGCCTCGAAGGAGGCGGCTTGACGCCGGTCTACAGAAACATGACAACCTACAAAGCGGCTCCACGCCAAACGTTCCCGGCGATCACGCTCGTTGTACAACACTCTCTCTGGCGGGCTGAGGCCGGAGAAGGTGATTTTCCTGCAAAAACTTGTTCAAAACGCTCTGAGTCACTGCGTCCAACGCTGCGAAGACGCTCCGCCCTTTGGTCGCGACCGCCTCGTAGCTGCGCACACGCCGGCGCCGGTTATTCAGTAAAAATTCCAAGTACGACACTGGTGCTGCATCCGGCAAATCACGTTTGTTGTACTGCAGAACGTACGGAATCTCATCCAACGAGAGATGTTGTTTGCGAAGGTTCTCTTCAAGATTGCGGAAACTTTCCACATCTTCGTGGATTTTGTCCCAATCCGAATCGGCCACAAACACGATACCGTCTACGCTGCGCAACACTAACTGCCGCGTCGTGTTGTAAACCACCTGCCCCGGGACCGTGTAGAGCTGGAACTTGGTTTTAAAGCCTTGTAGGATCACTGCGTCTACCGGCAAGAAATCAAAAAACAGTGTCCGGTCCGCCGCGGTGGCTAACGACACCAAATCTCCTCGAAACGTGGCAGGCAGCCTCGAATGGATATAGGCAATGGTCGTGGTTTTGCCACTCAGGGCTGGCCCGTAATAGACGATCTTAAACTGAATCTCTTTACTCGCGTAATTTATGATCGGCATTCCCCAAACTTCCTGATTCTTGCTAACAGCGGTCAGCTGCAGATGTGGCTGAGAACCAGACAGATCTTCTCACGCACTCCCGGCTTGAACGGCCTCTTTTCGTGACGGACGATGAAGCCAGATTCGCCCCGGGTAAAAACGCTGACTAGCTCTCGCTTCCAACTGAGCGTAACCGTTTCGATTTGGCCAAAGCCCAAATTCTCGACACGCTGTCCAATCTCTTGGGCGAGGCTGGAAAGCATTTGCAACGACGATTGAGTGAGGCCCAGTTTCTCGGGTTCACCTTGCAGGCTGCCGTCTGCTGCAAAAAACAGGGCAGAGTTTATCCCCGGAAACTCACCCACTTTCTGGACGACCTTGTTCAAATCCAACGGTTCATCCGTTAAAAATACCGACTGCAGTGCCGAAAAATTAGGCGCCGGTTTTTGTTCAGCGGTTGGTCTTTCCGAGAGTGGCGCTTTCGCGGCGTCTCGTTTTTCCTCAGCAACGTGAGCTTCTTGCGGTATCGGTTGTGGCGATTCGCTTGGTATTGCCGGGGGTGTGATCAGCTCCAATGGATGACTGTCGGTAGCCATCTTCTCCGGTTCCGCCTCTTCCGGAGCGTGGGCGAAACGTTCGGTATCTTCTTTGGCTGGCCCGGTAAAAGGAGTCGCGATCACTGGTAAAGCTTCTTCCGGTTCTTGATCTGCCCGCGGACGCAGCAGATCTTCCGGATAATCTTGCAAGATTTCTTTAACCGGAACGGCGACTTCTGCAGCCGCATCGGCTTGTGGAAACTGTCTTCTTACGTCTTCTGGTAAGGACTTTAACAAAGTCGAAAAAGGGATCGTTACCCTCCCGTTTGCGAGTTGGGAATTAATTAACTCCAACGGAAGTTCAATGGTCGCGCCGGGCTTATTAGCCAGCGCATTGGGGTCCGACGGCTGCAGTTCGGAGGGAAGACTTTTGATGATTGGCCCGAGTGCGACGCGCACGGTTTTCGGAACCTCCGAGCCATTGCGGGCTGCGCCACCCAAAGGCGCTTTCGCTGGCTTCTCCGGGCTGGGGACGGGTTGGGATTCACTAACTAATTGCCCTGCACGCAAGGGCGGCAACCGATCGGGGACCTTGGCTGGTTCTTGAATTTCTGCCGGAGCGACCGTGGTCGATCCGGTGGGGGGTATTGCGGTTGAGCTCGTCGTTTGTTCGCCTGGGTCGGTTAACTGTGACCTTTCCCAAGCGGGGAGATTAAACTCTAGAGTCCGCTGATCCAGGGGAGCAATCGGCACCGAGAAGATTTCTGGGCACGATGCGAAAAGGGTAGCGAAAGTAACTTTAGCGGTTTGGTGCGCGGCATTGATTTGCAACGTTTTACGGGGAATTTGCACCCGACGTTTCGGGTCAATATCGATATTAGATTTAGTTATTTCCGGCGGCAGTTGTAAGAGCAGGACTTGTAACGGGACATCCACCGTCGCCCTTACCGGGCGGCGAAACCCTTCTTTCGGTGTGGAGCCAGGCTCAGCTGCTAATGCCGGTTTTGGGCGACCTCCCGGAACAGTTTCCCGAAGACGGGGTGGAGGTACGCGCGTCGATTGAAATGAAGGAAGTTCGGCCCCAGCATGTGTTTCTGGAGGTTCATTCGAACCTTTCAGCTCCAGTTCATCATGCTCTGGCTTATCTGATTTCGACCTGAACCAAGAGAAAAAAGACATGAATTACAATCGCCTTCAGAATACCATGCCCGCAGGCGGATGGCTTTATATTTTTATCTTGCTTTTTCCGACTTTTCTACCTGAAAGAACCAACGATCACCGTAGCCAACAAAAAAGACCAGTACCGGTAGGGACGAGCTCCTGCTCGCCCGAGCCGAGCTATGGATGAGCAGCAGCTCCTCTCTACCGTTACTACATCAAAGGCGAAACATACAACTTCATCGCGGTGACCAGACCTCCGTCGAAATACCAACTCCGATCGAAATAGAAACTTCGATCCGATGCCTGATACCGTAAATGCACTATTTTGGACGGCTGATTCACATCGGACACAAAGAATACCAGATCGCCGTTTGGTTTGGCTTCATAACGGTACGCTACCAAGCAATGGTTGATCGGCCGAAACCGCGTGATGTAAACACCTTCGACATCGCCGGAGTCGAGCCGTTGACGTAACCATTGCGCAAACTGTTCTTGCCCGGATCGAGGAGCAGGGAACACGATGCGCCAGTTGCCGATTCGCCAATACCCTGGCCACCAGATGCCGAGGTTCTTTTGCAGCATCAAGGTATAATCGGCGGAGAATTGGTAGAGATTTGGGTATCCGGGAAAGACGATTTTTTTGTCGGGACCGGCGCTCCAGGGCGGATAGTTAATTAACTCGTGGACTCGTTGCCGATAACCTTCCTCGCTCAGCTTCGGAAGCTTAGGATCGAACTCCGCGAATCGATAAAATTGCAGGATCGACCGAACCAAAGCAAAACAGTGTCGCGAATAATCGGGGATATTCCCCGGGTTTCGGCGATGGGCCTTGATATGGCCTGTCGAATCCGGGCGATAATCGAAATAGAGATTATTCGAGAAAGAGAACGTGTCTTGAGGAAAACGGAATGGGGCTTCCTTCGCTAATGAACTGGTAAATGCCCCGACCCATAGAAGAACGATTAGAGTTCGCACCTAGAACTGTTTTCGCAGATTGCTGGGAAGAATGTTTAGCTCGGCCCTGTACTTGGCGACGGTCCGACGCGCTATTGGGATACCTCGTTCTGAGAGGATTTCCACAATTTCTTTATCGCTCAGCGGCATGCGACTATCTTCATTCCGGACCAAATCCGCGATGGTTTCTTTAACGCTGGTGTTACTTAAAGCGACACCTTCGTTTGTCTGATAGCCAGGAGTGAAGAAGAACTTCATTTCCACGACTCCCTGTGGGGTCGCGATGTATTTGCCCGAGATGGCCCGGCTTACCGTCGTCTCGTGCACTCCCACCGCGTCCGCGATTTGCACCATCGTCATCGGTTTAAGAGAAGCCGTTCCGTGATCCAGAAATTCGCGTTGTCGTTTCACGATCTCGATCGCGATATTGAGGATCGTTTGTTGCCGCTGGTGGATGCTCTTTATTAAGAACTTTCCGCTCCGGATTTTTTCTCGAATGTAGTCTCTGACTTCGCCTCCGTTACGGCTTTGCGTCATCAGGTCGCGATACGTTTTATTGATCCTCAGATGCGGGATTTGATCACCGGTGAGCGAGACCACGTACTCATCCCCGACTTTCTCTACCAACACATCCGGCAATACGTAGCTATTGGGCTCCGGGGAGAAAATTTGACCTGGCTTAGGGTCGAGCGTCGCTATGAAATTAGCGGCCTTTTGCACTTGATCGACCGTTACTCCCAGGCGTCGGGCGATGTCGGGATATCGCTTACGGCCCAGGTCGTCCAGATACTGGTCGAGGATCTGGTACTCAAGGCTCTGCGCTTTCCCAAGCCGCCGCAATTGGATGAGCAGGCAATCTTTAAGGTCTCGCGCGCCAACCCCAATTGGATGGAAGGTTTGCACCAATTCGAGGGCCTGCTGCAGGTCTTCAATTGGGGTATCGGAAAGATTCGCGACCTCATCCAGCTGAGCTGATAGAAAACCGATATCGTCGATGTTTCCGATCAGGAGCTCGGCGGCTTTTCGCTTCTTCGCGTCGATATCGGCAGTGTTCAACTGGTCCAGAAGATGTTGCTGGAGCGTTTCTTGGTTCGCGAGAGAATCGAGGAAAAACTGGCGTCGCTCTTCGTCCTCCTGGCTTCGCGCAGAGTAAGAGACGTTCTGCGCCATATAATCTCGCCATTCCTCATCCAGCTTTGCCAGCTTCTCGAATTCTTCCTGGAAGTCAGCCTCATCAGAGGAACGATCCTCGGTCTCGCGAAGGCTCGCGTCCTCTTCGAGGACCGGGTTGGTTTGAAGTTCCTGTTGAACAATATTTTTGAGCTCTAGGGTCGGCGCCTGCAGAATTTGCAAACTTTGCTGCAGCTGCGGAGCAAGAACTTGCTGCAGTCCCATCCCTTGTATTTGTTGCATTCCTGGGCCAGGCATAAAATGATCGTGACTGAATAGTATGAGAGTGGCACAGAAACTGCAAGGGATCGCTGGTAGAATGGTAAACTGCTCAGCATGAGTATTTTAAATGCGATACTCGATACCCGGAGTCGTGAAAAGTGAAAGGCTGCAGAAAACCAACAAATTATGGATGCATCTGATTGCTACCCCATTAGCTGCGATTCAAGGGGAGGGGAGCATAACATGCGTCGCAAGCAAACCAACTTCGCGTTGGCCGTGGCCGCCTTTCACCCCTCACTCGTCACCTTTCACCAGCTTCCTCACTTCCCTTCATCTGCATTCCCCGGTTCATCAACCCGGTCGGTGGTATCCACAATGTCTTCGGCTGGACACCCGAGCTTGATGAGTCCGTAGGTCAAAAGCGTTTTGCTATCGACCCAGATACCGGGTTTATCGGTATGAAGGACGACTGAGATTACTTCGTGGCCGCCACGCAAGGCTGAGCTTACCAACACCTGTTGAGCAGGCCGGGTGTAGCCGGTTTTCAGCCCGTTACAACCGGCGAAGTGCCGGAGTAAGCGATTATGATTACGCAGCTCCTCAACTTGGCCCGTTGGGGTTCTCCAAGTGTAGTAAATTGTCGAAACGATCTGACGAAACATCGGCTGTTGCATGGCTGCGCGAGCGATCAATACCAGATCATGAGCCGTCGTATAGTGGTTGGGATCATGCAGTCCGTGTGGATTAACGAAATGGCTGGAGGTGGCTCCTAGTTCAGCCGCTCTCAAATTCATCTTCTCTGCAAACTCGGGAACCGAACCGGCATTGTCTCTAGCCAGGCACATGGCCACGTCGTTCGCGCTCTTGAGCAGCATGCCGAAGAGGAGTTGGCGCCTCGTAAATTGTTGCCCGGGCTTCAGATTAAGGCTGCTAGGTTCGACCTTAGTATCTTCCGGAGCCACCGTTACAATTTGGTCAAGATTGCCGGCCTCGATCACGATCAATGCCGTTAAAATTTTCGTGGAGCTCGCCGGGTATTCTTTTGCGTCGGGATTCTTGGTGTAAAGAAACTCGCCGGAGTACGAATCCACCAAAGCTGCGCTTTGTGCAGCTAAAGACAAGTCCTGGGATCTCGCCCCTTGCGCTAAGAGTACTAATAAAGCCGCGAGGACTAAGCCCCCGCTTTTCCGTCTACCATCATCCATAATACGTCGTTGCGGTAATCAATGATCTCCTCGTAAATACTCCGGTAACCACCGCGAAAAGGAATACTGATAGCATCCGCTAAATATCCGGGTCTTATCTTACCTAATGATTGCTCCAACCCAATTGCGTGCGCGGGTTTCACTGTAACCATTTCTAGCAGTTCCTTTGCGCTCACGAAACCATGATTGCGGGCTGCCATTCGCATTTCCGAAAATAAATTCAAAGAATCGTTGCTGGCCAAGCTGTCGGTTCCGAGACAGATGTTGAAGCCTCGTTCTCGCAACGCTTGCATGGGGAACGGCCGGTGATGGAGGAACCGGCTACTCTTGGGGCAATGAACAATCGAAAGAGACCGCCATTCGTCTTGGTCGAGTAAGTTGAGGTCTGCTTCGTCCAGTTCGTTCATGTGTACGAGCAAGGCGTCCTTCGGCAAAAGACCGGATAATGCCAACCTTCGAAAAGGAGAAAACCGTCCGCAATCGGACATGGGCCTACCCATTTTGCTCAGGAAATCAAAAAGGTCACCTTTGCCGTCAGCAAACATCTCATATTCCGAGGCCGATTCTGAGAGGTGAGTGGTGAACGGCAATTTGAAATTGTGGGCGGCCGCTAATGCCTGGGAATAGAGCTCAGCAGATGCGGTGTAGGGCGCATGTGGGCTTAGGCCGAAACCACCCAGCCAATGGTTCGGCTCAAAAAATAGCCAAGACCCAAAGGCGCTTTCATCGATCCAAGGACGTGGTCTTATGTCGATCAGTTCCAGGAAGAACCAGGTTCGGATCCGAGGCGGAGCCAAACGCGGCAAAATCTGAGGTGTGGCTACAATATCGAATACTGAGGTGACTCCAGAGCGTCGGAGCTCTGCAAACCCCAGATCCATGGCCTTGAGGTAATCGTCGTCGCTGAGCGACCGTTTCAATGCATTAATCCGGCTAATCCATTGGGGAAAGTTTCGAGACGGCAGAATGCTGCCGCGAAAAGAACTATAATCCAGGTGACAATGCGCGTTGATCAGTCCCGGTAGAACGATGCATTCGCCGAGATCGACAAATTCGCCGGGGTATTTTTCTGATAGTTGAGAAGCGGGCCCGGCATCGACGAAGTGGTTCTGGTTCACCACAAAAGCTCCATTCTCAAGCGGCTCGCCGTCCATTGTGACAAGCCATCGGCACCGGTATCGCGTCATTCTGAGTGAACCTTGACGATTTTCCGAGCCTCGGCCACAAAGAGATTGCAGGCCTCTACACAAAGAAACGGGATTGTGGACCGATAGGGAAGAGCTCCTGGTCCTTCGTCCTCTGGTCGTCTCTCCCTGCATTCTCCGAGTTGATCCGCTTGCGGGTCAAACTTAGAGCGGGGCAGATATTTATCCGGGGTTTTGCCGTCGATCGTCCAAAGAATCGTCCGAAGACAGCCTGCACGGGAGTGGCAAAACTGCCCGGCTAATTCTTCAGCCTGGAGACCTGCTAGCCTCTGAGTGACACGGTACATACCGGTCTGCCGGGTAAGGGTTTGTCTCAGGTCGACCGGAGTAATCTCCCCGCGCTTAAATCCGAGCCAGCTAGAGAATGCGCCTGGATAGAAATAATCGATCGCTTGCCGGACTTCAGGCACCGACTCGAGTCGTAGTTCCCATCCCTGACGCAAATTTGGGGCGCCTTTTAGCGCTCGGTAATTTCCTTGCTCGTCATACCGGACGATTTCGAGAGCGGCGATTGAACTGGTTTCGATCGCGAGCTTTTGCTGGGATTCGTCATCTTTCCAATGCCGGATCACAAAACGTCCCGGTTCAACCTCCCGGACCACGAGCTCCCCGAGATTGATCGGACCGCTGCGCAAGCATTCTTGAAGCAATTGTTCAATCATGCTGTTGATCAAACCGATCGACGGTATCCAGAATAATATCTGCCATCATCGGATCTGTCCCGATCGCTCCGGCGTAATAGAGTTTACGATTTCGGAGTTCGTAGGGGTTATGGCGAAAGACGTCTTGTTGGCTCGCCGGAGCGGAATTTTCGCTCTGTATTCCAAGCAGCACCGGAATGTCCTGGTAACTGTGCAGGCCGTCTGAAATGAAAAAAGGGACGACGACTACGAATGTCTGAGTGGTCAGGGTCGCCCACTCTGAGATCTCCGGTGGCTCTTCCATAAAGGCCGCAACTACCTCTGGATAAATCCCTCGATCGCGGATCGCTCCCACTTGGCGCTTGGCGGCCACAGCCGAGTTTTCGTTCAGGCCTGTGCCGTGAGCGACAATGACGAGGCTGGTGCGGTGAGGTGGCGCATCACCGGCAACTTCAGCCGCTCGATGGAGCAACAGGTCGGTCATCCGGGGATCGTTACCCACTGGGTCGCAATATCTGAGGGTTTGCTGATTCTTGATGGTGATTGCGCCGGTCAATTCTAACTCTCGTGGGATCACTTTCGCGGTGAAGTAACCTTCGCTGATGAAGTTGGGGACAATGTAAACGTCTGGCGCTTCCACCATTCTCAGCACTTCCCGCAGGCTAGGCTCTTCTTTCCAAAAAGCGCAGTGTACCTCGGAAAATATCCGCCGGCCTCGGATCTCGTTCGCGTGAACAAAAGTCGGCGAGCTCGAGTCCGGATTTATGGTTGAACCATGACCAACCAAGACCAACGCGCTGTTTTCTTTACTGGCATGAGACACTTCCTAATCGTCTGATGGGCTGGCCACCGCCTCAACCGAAAAGTTGGTAGAGCGAGGCGTCAGCATAATCCCCGGCTTTGGTAGGGCGAGGCTCCCGCATAACGCGGAAATTCGTACGAAGAGCAAAAGCGTGGAATAACTGTTGGTTTTGCTAGGCCGAAACGCGCGCCGAGCCGTGGTTCCGCGTACGATTATTGCCAGCCGCTTTCGAGGACAAGGACGACGAAGAGAACGAGGGGCGTGAATGATTGCAGGTCGTCGGCCAAAGCGGCTCGGCGATCTTTTCGGACTAACGACGCGAGTGTTACCAGATGGATCTAATCGCTTCGCGACAGATCTCAGGTCAGAGGGAGCCTCGCCCCACCAAGTGTTTCTCAAAACAAACTCGTGACCTTTGGATCCGGCAGGCCCCAGGCCTGCCAGTGGGCCAGGTATTCGTCTCTCGGCAGGCAGACGTAACGAGGTTCGTCGGCTGCGCGCAACCATTTCACGAGGGTAACCAAATCCGGCTCGGCCATGGTTGTGCAACCCGCTGAAGGTCTTGCCGGTCCACGTCGAATGTGAAAGAAGATGGCGCTTCCAAATCCTGGTACCGGCGGATCAGAGTTATGTCGGACCTCGACCAGCCAGTGGTACGCGAAATCTCCCAATCGCATTTTAGCCTTGTTGTACCAGGGGGGTGGGTTGCCGGGATCGACCACCTTATGCTGGTTGTAATAAGGGCTGTGCAAGTCGTCGACCCAGGCATCTGCGGCGGTCACCGTGTGAAACGGGTAGTCTGCACCAGGTGGTAACGTATGATCGTAAGTATAAATGGTGCCGATTTTGAACACCCCGGCCGGGGCGCGGTTGTCTCGCTCGACCTTTTCGGGGCCTCCTCCTGAACCGACGATCTCGCCTCGACCCCAGGCCAAGCCATTCTTACCAAACAAAACTCTAATTGGCGGAGTCGATTGAGTCCAGGTATCACCGTTCTTCTGCAGAAGCTGCATTTGACCATTCATCGAGTTCCAATCGGGCGCGATACCAACAATCAGTTGTCGGACTGAAGGATCGAGACGATCTGCCGCCAATGCCGAGTGCAGGGTGCACAGAAAAAATAAAACCGAAGCTAGCCGTTTCACGCGCCCGAGATTTTTAGGAGGGATTCGGGCGCAGAGCAAGTGGAACGATAGGGATGAGCTCCCGCTGACCCGGATCGACCCAGCCTGGAGGGGAGCCGCTTTTGACCATTGCGATACCCCAGGCATAATCGCGCCAAAAATCATGGCGCTGTCCAAAGTGATGCAGCAGGCGGCTCCCGCAAACGGCTCCTGATATCGCAACCATCAGGGGCTTGCTTTTCAGTTCGAACGCTCCAACGTCACCCGGACAATTCAGGCGCTGAGACATTCGCGGGAGCCGCCTGCTACATCACTTTGCGTAGCGACGTAATTTGTCGCGTGATCATGCGGGCGGTCTGGCAGCGGTCAAAAGCGGCTTCCAGGCACTCGGTCGATGGCCGACCTAAGGCGAGTCACCGCTGCAGGCCGCAAACCAGGCTAATATACCGTTTTCCTTCCTCTGACAGAACATAGTCCGATCCGTGGTTCCTGATTAATCCCCTGGTCTGCAGATGCTGAGGGAAAGGTGAAGAATGGACCCAGGTCAGGGTTGGCTGGGTCACATGTTCGCTGGAACCAGTGACTTTAAGTGGCAAGCCTGTCCGGTCGAAACTCATCTCACAGCTGGGGGCGTCCGGTTGTCCTTCCAAAAGCCAAGAATATCGATCGGTCAGATCCATTCGCGGCGAGATCGGAACCAGTACCTTGAACCAGGGTTCTCCCTGTTGAACGAAGGCAGCAACGGTCAGGCTTGGATTCTTTTGAAGCTCGAGATAAAACCGGCCGATATCGATACCGGCCAAATTGATTCCGTTGTAGATACCATGCCGGTTGATATCCGCGGCATGGTGCCCCGGGAACCAGTCCGAAAAGTGGGAGTTCAAAAGCAGATTCAGCTCCAGATGGACGTGGGCGCGCTCCCTGTCGATACCTTCTCCCGTATGACCCATGACCGCGATCGGCGAACCTTGATTGACTGAGTCGCCGACATTGACGGTGATGCTGTTCAGATGAGCGTAAAGGCTGTAGTAAGGGAAACCGTCAAGATGATGCTCGATGACCACATACCGGCCGTAGTTCGAGCTTCCAGCGACAGGATTGGTGTAAACCACGGTTCCGTTGGCGATCGCATGGATGATATCTTCTGGCTCACCAGTAGGTCCTCGATGTAGGGGCCGGATATCGATTCCCTCGTGAAATCGGGTGTAGATGATTTGCGATCCGATGCGTCTTGGGTTCCGGACGAAACCGTATTGGCCACCTTCCCAGGCCTGGCTGATTTGGCCCTCGAAATCACGGTGAACATATTGATAGAACCCGGCGAAATCGCCGGTCAAAAGGCCGCCGTTCTCCGTTGGTAATATCAATTTCGGAGGTTCTGCGTTGGCCATGGTGCCTGCTAGGAGGAGCGAGATCGGTAAGGAGAGCAGCCTCGTTTGCAACTTAAAGGGCGTCCAAATCATATTCCGTTCGGTGTATTGCGCTCCTTGGGAGCCACATGGTTATAGAGGATAGAATTTGCAACCGTGAAGCCCTTTCGCTAAACGGAGCAGATGCATTTCCGCCTTAGGACGTTAAGCCTACTGCTGATAGTCGCCTTCAGTGCCTGTTCTTCTCAGAAGATCTCTCGTTGGGTCCCGTTTGTAGGTCCGAAGCCCGAGCGTGCGGGGGCAGTCCCGAATGCTGCCAAGACTGAGAAAACCAATCCATTTGGTCCTATTACGGGAACCGTGGCTTACGGACTGGAAATGCGGGTAACGTTGTCGCCTGATGAGATCAAACTCCCAGATACCAGGTCGTTTGAGGCTCGGATAGTCCTGATCAACCGAACGAAAAAGGCGGTGACGCTCTTATTCAACGATAGCCGCGAATACGACTTCCTCCTGCAGGATGCGGGTGGGAAGAAACTCGTCCAGTGGACGGATGATCAGCCGGTGACGCAAACTCCGGCTTATGTGATCGTGAATCCCGGCGAACGATCCGAGTTTGTTGGCACCATCTCCACCCGGGACATGGTTGCTGGGCGCTCGTACACGCTTCAAGCGTCTATGATCGGTTACGCTAAGTTGACGACAACGATCAACATCACGCCACAGAAATGAGGCGAACGGGCGTCTGATGCGCCGCTACTCCGGTAGGGTCGTGATTTTGGAACTTGCGCCCGGTTATTTGCACAGGCAAAGCCTTTCTCGCGCCGGCTCCCATTCGCCTTTTCGCCGATTCGCAGTTTCCTACCGCTTTCGCCACAAACTCGCCTGCGCTACGCTCCATTGATACTTGCGGGCGTGCTCGCGGATCAGGAATGGCAGGTCTTTGGCGGAAACCAGGGCCAAATCAGGCTCTAGAATCTCCTGAATCCGGTTCAATGTCCTGACAGTGCGATGGGCCAGCCAGCTTTCACTCGGGGTGAACTCCTCGAGCCAAGTGTAAGGGGAAGCCAGGATCACGTGCCCATCCGCTCTCACCAACCGCTTAATTTCCCTTAACAACTCTGCCGGGCGAGGTACCCGGTCGATCAGGTTAGCTGCCAGAATCAGGTCAAAGGTCCCGAATTCCGGCGAAACCTGCAGGGCGTCTCCTACAAAGAACCGGCACTTGGAGCGGTCAATCTGAGGATCCAGCCTGCGAGTGACAGCCGTTGACCGCTGACCCTCCTCAAGAATCCGAATCTGTACTTCTCCAGCTTCTTGCATGGCTTGAGCTGCGGCAATGAATTGGCTGGAAAGGTCAATCCCGATAACATCGTCGGCCCAACGCGTCAGCTCAAAAGTCGACCGGCCAACAGCGCACCCAAGATCGAGCGCACGCGATACCCTCCCGATGCTAGGCAGAAAGTCACTGATGCAGCGAGATGGATAAAAAAGCGCGTCTTGGGGCCCGAAAGAATAGGGGAGTTGGTCCTCCGCTGTGCCGTAGTGAAACAGCAGATACTGGTTCAGCAGAAGATCTGTTTCGTAAATGTTCACGGCTCGATGGTTAGCTGTTTAAATGGAGTCGGGTTTCGTTGCGACACTGGATAGGTGGAGCGTACGGGCGGGCCTCATAGATCCCATGAGTCCTAACAGCGAAGCCGTGCGCCAGTTGATGCCGCACGGCTTCCAAAAACGGCTCGCTGACAATGCCTTAGCTCAGCAGTCCGGCCATGTACGGAGCGGGAACGAAGTCCTCAATCAGGATCTCGGTTTTCCCGTTACGGCGCATTCGCACCTGGGACACGTTCACCTCTGGCGTCTTGTGAGGCGCGAACAGGATGTCGTCATGCGTGGCGTTCTTCTGATTCGAGAATTTGTCTGGAGTCAGATGCCCGCCGAGGTGATCGCTGCGGCCAGTCGCCACATGCAAGGTTCCCAGAATTTTCTCATCCTGAATGTCACGTCCTGAGACTGGCAGAAGCTGCGTTCCGAAACCAAGCTCGCCGAGTTCTCCGGTTACGGGATCGGAACTCAGCTTTTGTTTGTGCTCTTCTACGGTTTTGGCGTTTCCGCGGATTAATTTGGCGTCGACGATACGTCCTTGATCAACGGTCATCAGGCCGAGTGTTCCGTCCTCATATTTTAACGGAAACTCGCCTGAAGCGCTCGTAGGAACGAAGTAAATTTCTCCAGCGGGAAGATTGGCGATGTCTGGCCCCCCGCGACAAAGACCATGGCTCTTCTGTGCCTCTTGTTGGCTCAAATCCAAATGCAAGGTGGCCGTCGATCCTGCCACCACGAAGTCGATTTCTACCCAATCAGCCTTTGTCATTCCCAATCGCAGTTTTTCAGCATTTTGGCTGACCTCGTCATAGTCGACCGCTAACCCGGACTGAAGAATGATCTGGTTGAGGCCGTGTAGGGTGGCGCCGCGGAACCCATACTTCTTAGCGAAAGCCGTCAAAGGCGCCGTTGCGGAATAGGTCGAGATGCAAAGGATAAGATTGTAGTTTGGGTAGATGTCTCGTTCCAAACTAAGCTCTTTTCCATCGGTCGAAACCGCAAGATCCGGAAGATCAAGATTACTGCCACCGGTGATCTTGTAAGCAAAAAAATCTCCGCCGGTTAGTCCGAGCTCTTTAAGGACGCGATTCTTTAGATCTTGATAGAAAACTTCGTAAGCGTGCCGCTGGATCGTCAAATCCGGATTTTTCAGGAACGCGAAGTCCTTAACCTGATGAGGATCTTCGAGGTCGATTAGGATAGCTACTTTTTCGCCGGCCTTAGGATTGAACACTGTTCTGAGAAGGCGAGCTAAGCTGAACGGCGGAAACGTATCCGGCACCGTGAGAGATGCTGCTGTTAAGGTGGACATAATGAGAGCGTTTCTGTTTCTATTTTGGTTACACACGCTGCAAACCCTGCGTAGCGCAAGATGATTCTCAGCATCCAGAATTAAACATTTCCGGAGCCCGTGCGTGTGTTTGGCATACTAGGATGGTCACTGTCAGCCTTATGTCAGGAGAGTTGAGGGTCAGAGATTTATTCCTAGGCTATCGGGGCGCTCCGCGTGCAGGCGCCCGACAAACAGAGGAACACTCTTTGGGATCTACGGATCCCGTTCGTGCGACGTCCGCCGGCTACCGAAAATTGTCGGGCGCTCGGGCAGCGTCTACATCTGGCTCCGTCCCGTTTTTCGCTTTTCTGGCACAGCAAGCTGCGTCTGAGCCTCTTTGCGGATCTCTGCCAGGAAAAGGCCGGGTAGCACTGCCAGAGGCTCTTGCCAAAAAGCCGCGATTTTCACGCGCGGGAAATCATCGAGATCGATGGCCTGAAGTCTGGGTCCGAACTCGAGGCCGGGGGCGCGTACCGATAGACCGACCCCGTAGCCGGCAGCCGCATAGGTCAGTACCATTTCCAACGTCGAGAGTTCGATATTGATTTCCCAAGGTGGACCATATTGTCGAAGGCCGTCTTGAAATGTCCGGTAGAGGGCAGAGTTGGCCGGCACAGAGATCAGCGGGAGAGCCCGTTGCGCTAAGATCTCCTTGGCCTTTTTGGGCTTAGCATCCAAAGCAACGAGCAGAACCAGAGGGAGTTCGGCAAGCACCTCGGTTTGAATGCCGCTGGGCGGCTTGGTGTAGAGTTCGGTCACCGCCAGGTGAACTTCCTGCGTCAAAAGGTAGTCTTCGGCCATGGATTGGTCCGCCTCACGCAAGATCAGCTTTAGTTCGGGGATGTGCTGTTTGACCCGGTCCAGGAGCCGCGGGCCGAACTCTCGCAATAGCGCGGTCGAGGCAGCCAGACGGAGCTCTTTGTTTTGGTGTCCCCTGAGCTCTCCCGAAACCATCTCGAGGTTCTCGAAAAATGGTTGGATAAAGCGAAACAGACGCTCTCCGGCAGGCGTCAAGGAGAAGGGTCTTCGGTGGAACAGTTTCTGGCCCAAATATTCTTCGAGCTGCAGAATCTGGCCGCTTACCGCCGGTTGCTGTATGCCATAAGGCATATGCCGAACCGCTGAGCTGATCCCGCCATGCTTAGCAACATAGAAAAAGAGCTCTAAATGGTGGACATTCACGTGAGGATTAAGGCGGTATTCGGTGCGGTTACTGTTTCTGGCCGGTAACAACGCGGCGCGCGAGTAAAAAGAGGAGCGAGGAGGTAGAATCTAGGAGCTAGAAGGCCTGCCGGACCTGAGCGGAAGCAATAATCGCTCAGCGCAAGCTTTGAGCAAGTCCACAACCTCCACGCAGTCTACTACGTCCACTTCTTTCCACTTACTACGCGCCGCCCAATCGCCGATTCGTCCTGTCGCTCGTCGCTCCCGCATAGACTTGACTTCAATAGACGCTTATATAGATGCAGAGCTTCAGTAGCGACATGTCTTCTCAGTTTGGCGTTCTATTTCGGGTGATGACCTGGGGCGAGTCCCATGGGGGCGGAGTCGGTGTTGTAATCGATGGCTGTCCGCCGAGAATCGCGATCTCGGAAGAGGATATACAGGTGGAATTGGATCGGCGACGACCCGGTCAGAGCGAGATCGTGACTCCGCGAAAGGAAGCCGACCGGTGCGAGATCTTGTCCGGGCTATTTGAGGGTAAGACCCTGGGCACGCCGATTTCAATCGTGGTCCGCAATCAGGATGCCCGTCCGGAAGCTTATAAGGAGATGGAAAGCGCTTATCGGCCTTCGCATGCGGACTTTACCTATCAAGCAAAGTTCGGCATCCGAAACTGGCAGGGAGGCGGTCGAGCATCTGCCCGCGAAACAATCGGACGAGTGGCAGCGGCAGCAGTAGCCCGCAAAGTGTTAGCGCAAGCTATCCCTGGATTCGACATCGTGGCTTACGTCCGCCAGATCCATGCTCTTGAAGCCGAGATCGATTCACGCACGGTGACGCTTCAGGAAGTCGAAAGTTCTATTGTCAGGTGTCCGCACCCAGACACAGCCGCAAAGATGATCGAACTGATCCAGACGATGCGCAAAGAAGGGAACTCAGTCGGCGGTATCGTCGAATGCGTGATCCGCGGTGTTCCGCCTGGGCTGGGTGAACCGGTCTTTGACAAACTGGAGGCTGATATAGGGAAGGCGTTACTGAGTCTGCCTGCCGCGAAAGGTATTGAGTTTGGATCCGGATTCGCCGGGACGAGGATGACGGGAGCCGAACACAATGACCCTTTTGAGATAAAGAGCGGCCAGGTACGCACGAAGTCTAATCACTCTGGCGGCATACAAGGCGGAATCAGTAACGGCGAAGACATCGTTTTTCGGGTCGCTTTCAAACCGACGGCCACGATTTTGCGTCCTCAGGCCACGGTGAACATGGCTGGGGAATCTGTCGAATTGGCTGCCCGCGGGCGCCATGACCCGTGTGTTCTTCCCCGAGCGGTGCCCATCGTCGAAGCGATGGCCCTGCTGGTTGTCTGTGATCACTGGCTACGACATCGGGCTCAGAATTCGCTTTGATGGGTCATGACCGGCGGTTCAGTCGAGGCTTCCCAGCAATGGCAAGGAGGATTGCTCGTTGTTTTTGCTGTCTGCATAGCCTACTCGACGATCCGCGGTAGTTTCCGCGGACTCTTGCTTCAACTTGTGACTCCGATGGCGGTCGCCGTCTCCGTTGTAATCGTCTATTTCTTGGCGGACTCGGCTCTCCATGTGTTCGGGATGAGTTCTGCCACGATTTCTCCCGGCGGCCTCATGCTGGCGCGCGTGTTCCTGGGTATCCTTTCCTTTTACTTGATAATGCTAGCCAGCGGGTTCCTGTTCCGCAGAACTCGGGACTACGATTTGACAGTCTCCCGCTTGATTTCTGGCGTTGGCGGAGCGTTTCTCGGATTCATCTACGGGCTCGTTTCAGTTTGGTTCCTAATGATTTTCATCCATGTGATCGGACGAGTCGCCGAAAACGAAGTGACGCTGCAAACCAGTCGCGGCATATCTCCCGCCCCGGTGATCTCAACGTTAGCCAGAGCCAAGGCATCCCTTGACTCGGGATGGTTGGGAGAGGTAAGCCATTTACTCGATCCAGTTCCAGGCTCGGTTTACGATGCTATCGACCGTTGGAGCTCACTTCTGTCGCGCCCGGATGCGGTTAATCAACTGCTGGCGGATCCAGTATTCAAGCCATTGAGCAGCGATCCAACCTTTCGAGCGCTGGCCAATGATCCTGAGCTCTTGAGTTCGATTGAGAAGGGCGATCTGCTTGGCGTGGTAACCAACCCCAAGCTGGTCCAGTTCTTTACTAACGGTGAGGTCCGGCAGGAGTTGGTGGGTAAACAGTGGAAAGGGACAAGGCGTTAGGTAGACTTCAGCCTTCCGGCTAAAATCTAGGCGGGGACTTATCCGAATATGAAGAGTGATTATATCGCCACGATTGGACTTGAGGTGCATGTCCAGCTGAAGACCAAGAGCAAAATGTTTTGCGGTTGCTCGGTCGAGTACGGGGCAGAGCCAAACACGCATGTCTGCCCTACCTGCCTTGGATTGCCCGGCGCCTTGCCCGTGATGAATCTGGAGGCGCTCAGAATGACAGCTCTAAGCGGACTGATCTTTCAGTGCGATATCGCTCCGATCTGCAAGTTCGATCGTAAGAGCTACTACTATCCGGACATGCCTAAGAACTACCAAATCTCGCAGTACGATTTGCCAATTTGCCAGAATGGTGAAGTCCCCCTGTACGATCTCGCTTACCCGAAGGACGCGCAAAAGAGCATCAAGAATCCGGATAAACGAGTTCGGCTGATCCGGATTCATTTGGAGGAGGATGTCGCTAAGAGCTTCCATTTCGAGACAACGAGTGGCATCGATTTCAACCGGGCGGGGACACCGCTCATGGAGATCGTTTCTGAACCGGATATTGAGTCACCAGAAGAAGCATTCGCTTATCTGACGTCACTGAAACAAGCCTTGATGTATGGGGATGTCAGCGATGCTGATATGGAGAAAGGCCAGTTGCGCTGCGATTGTAATGTCTCGGTCCGGCCGAGTCATCAGACCGAGTACGGCGCAAAGATCGAATTGAAAAATCTGAATTCCATTAGCGGGGTTCGCCGCGCTTTGGCGTTTGAAATCGATCGTCAGACTTTGGCCTTAGAACGCGGAGAGAAGCTGTTACAAGAGACCCGCCGCTGGGACGACGACAGAGGCGAGACTTTTCTGATGCGTACTAAGGAGTCGGCCCACGACTACCGGTATTTTCCGGATCCGGATTTATTGCCAGTGAAAACGGAGGTTTTTATGCCGGCGGTGCGCGCACGGTTACCCGAATTGCCTTGGGCTAAGCGCGAACGCTTTGTCCGGGAATACGGGATTAGCAGTTACGACGCGGGGGTGCTGGCGGATGATCTAGAGCTCTCACGCTATTTTGAAGCGGCTGCCAAAGGGGCCAAGAGGCCGAAAGCGGTTGCGAACTATGTGTTGAACGATTTGCTGAGCGCCTTGGCGGGGGCTGAGAAGTCAGTGCAAGAGTGTCCTATCGAACCTAAGTACCTCGCAGAATTAGCCGGCCTAATCGAAGACGGGAAGATCAACAGCAAACAGGGAAAAGAGGTATTCGCTGAGATGTTTGCGTCTGGTGAAGCGCCCGAAAAGATCGTTGAAGCAAAGGGGCTTAAACAGGAGAGCGATATTGACGCTATTAAACTGCTTTGCCAGCAAGCGATCAATGCGAATCCTAAATCGGTCGAGGACTATCGGGCTGGTAAAGGTGCGGCGATTAACTTCCTAAAAGGCCAAGTGATGAAGGCTTCGAAAGGGAAAGCGAATCCAAATCTTGTCGGAGAGACGCTGGAAAAGCTGTTGAGCGCCCAGTAGGGAAGAACTGGGGGGCGAGGCTCCTGAAACGGCCTTACCATCTTGCCAAGGCCGATGCTGTTGAACGAGGAATAGAGTGTTGGGCCAATACGCCCGCCGAGCCGCGTCCAAGGGGTGGCTGCGGCTCGATGCCACCTTCAAAGCTCCTTCATTCTTGGTCTTGGCCCCAGTTCTTACCCATCCACCGCGGCGTCGGTGATGGCGATGCCTTACCACCCTTCGGTTTCGGTGTGGGTGACGCCCAAACACGAACGAATGGAGTTGGCGTTGGCGTGCCGGTCACTGCATTCGCCTTGCGCAAGTTATCAAAAATTTTGCCGATAAGTGTTTTCGGTTTTGGCGTTGGCGATTGCGTTGGGCTCGGCTCCGGTTTTGGTGTCGCTGAATGTTTCGCGATCGCGTGCTTCTGAACGATAGGAGACGGCTCAGGTGATCCTGTTGGGGATGGAGATACATTTGATGAATCCCCTTCGCGCCGCAGCGAAGCGGAGGCGGATTCTTCTACCTTCCGAGATTCCTTTGGAGCCGCTAATTCGACCGGACCTGGGGAGGCAACCGGTGTCGTGTTCGGCGTAGGCATCGATTCAAGAGTCGGGCTCGGCGCCGCAACGACGGTTTGCACGGGTCGAGGTGTGCTCTGAGTCATGCTTTGGGGCTCTGGAACGGGCGTCGGTGTCGGAACTGCTACCGGCGGTAAGTGTGACGTTGATTTTACTAAGTCTGCCGACGGTGATGCAGTCGGCTCCGACGTTTTCTCAGGCTCCGGCGTTCCGTTGGACTCAGCAGAGGCGACGATCTTGGCCGCAGCTGGCTCAAGAGTTGGAGTAGGCGTTGACTTTACTAAAGCGGCCGGGGGCGATGCGGTTGGTACCGCCGTCGCCTTGGGTTCCGGCGATACGACGATCTTGACCGGAGCTGACTCAGGGGTTGGGGCAGGCGTCGAGTTTATTAAACTAATCCGAGGCGTTGCGCCGGGTACCGTCGGTGCCTTGGATTCCGGCGATATGACGATCTGAAGTGCAGTTGATTCGGGAGTTGGAGTAGGTGTCGCGGTGTTAGCTCCTGGAGTTGAGACCGGGCGCGAAGACGGGGCCGCAGTAATAAAAGTGCTCGTAACCGCTGAAGACTTCGGAGCTGCTTCTACCCTGGTACCGGCCCTTTTTTTAACCCAATCATCGATATCCGGCAGCAAACGTTCGCGGAGTTTTGCGCGAGCTTGCAGTAGGTCAACCGCCATTTGCGTCCTAACGAGACCGTTATCCTTAGACCGGTCCTTACTTAAGTTGAGGATTTCTTCAGCGGTTTCCCGATCATACATTCCTTCGATGATAGCGGGCACCAGAACCGTCCATAACGTCTGAGATTGATTCTTTTCCAACTGGTCTAATCGGCCCTTAACGAAGTTCCAGGCCAGATCAGCGTGTTCCCCTTCAGAAGCGACTTTGGCGAATGCGCTGGCAGATTCCGCGGGCGACAACTCTTCGCTGATGGCGACTTGCAATGTCTTCTCAGCCAGTTTCGGATGGAGAGCGCACTCCATCGCGTGGTAGTAATCATCTTTCGCTTCCAGCAAGGTGGCATCACGGGCGAGTTGATGAAGTTCTGTGTATACTGTCTCCGAGCTGTATCGCCCAACCACCGCTACCACGGCTCCGCGCAAATCTGGGGTGAGGCTGTTCGGATCTTTACGCATTTGCTCGAAGCGCTCAAAAGCTTGGTTAATGACGAAACCATCACCAAAAATGCCGAGGGTCTCGATCAATTCACTACGGAACAACTTGGTGGCAAGTTCCTCATCGTTATTCGGATACCAACCGAGCCGCTCCAGCACAGGGTTGAGCAGGGAACAAACATACGCTTGATACGCTGCTCGTCCGGGTTGGCCTTGTTCCAAGCGATCAATTGTGATGAGAGCTTGCAGAATACTATGCCAAACACTGTAACTGGTTTCACCCTCGAGGCTTTCCAAAAGCGACAGATACGTTGCCATCGGGGAACGATTCGAGACCACCATCGCCCAGGAGTCTGAGACAACATCCACCCGTTCCTCTTCGCTCAATCGATCCCATTCCTTGAGCAGCTTCGCGAACAGATCAGGATCGTACCAGACCCGATAGAAACCGAGATCGTTAGCGTTCACATTGAGCGCGCCCCAGCAATCGGGGAAATCGAAAGTTTGCGTGATTTTATCAAGCAAAGCGTAGCTCGGTCGGTGAGGATTGAATGTGGAAAGGATGCCAACCGGAATGATCCACTGCTGTTCATTGCCGGAGACGGGCTCTAGCGTGAATCGGGATTGCTCGAGCGTAACGACTTGTTTCGATTTAACGCACTCTGCTGTTACTCGGATTATTGGGAAGCCAGGTTGAGTAAGCCACGGAGATACTATCTGGGAGACGGATCGGCCGCTGGTCTTATCTAGTGCCGCCCAAAGATTGGCGGCGGTCGTGTTCGAAAACTGATTCTGCTTTAGATACAGGCGAATCCCGTTCCGGAAACCTTCATCGCCAAGAAAGCCTTCCAGCATCCGGATCACGTATTGGCCCTTCCAGGAAACGATATTGTCAGATCCGTCGTCTACTTGCTGATCTCGATTAATCGGCGGTTGTATGGGGCGGGTATCGGTCCGCTCATCTTGCGCCATGGCCTGTTCGCGATCAGCAGTCGCTCGCAACCAGCTTCGCCATTCGGGATGGAGTTTGTCTTCTGCTTTATGTGCTATCCATGACGACAAGCTTTCGCTTAGCCAACGATTGTTCCACCAGGCCATCGTAACCAGGTCGCCAAACCATTGCTGGGCAATCGCGCGCGACATGGTTGCAAAAATCTTTTCCTGCGCTTGCGAGGCACTGTTTACGGAATCGTATAGTAAAAGATTCTCGTCGTAAGCAATTGCTCCCCAGCTTTCTACCGATCCTCCGAAGTTCTGGGGAAGCGCGATCTGATCCAGCTTCGGCAACGGATAAGGGGTCCCAAAATAGTCGCGATAATAGGTTAGCAGCTTGCGTTCGTTCTCCAGAGCAAACGCCCCGAGTTTGGATTTCCCAGGAATCGTGAAGACCCGGAGTTTTACGCCGTCGACCTGGTCCTCAGTGCTATCCAAGCGTCCACAGATCAAAGAAACGAGATAAGTAGACATCGGTGGCGATCGGCCGAAGATGACGATCTTTTTGTCGGTGCCGACGGGTTCTTCTGCCACGTCCGGCATGTTCGAAACGGCCGAGGTCTTCCTGTCGACTTTTACCGAGAGTTGAAAGGTGGCCCGAAAGGCGGGTTCATCCCAACATGGGAACGTTTGCCGAGCCTTGTCCGGCCGCATTTGTGTTGCCAGAATCGTTTCCGGCTTTCCGTTGGACTCATAATGCTGAAGGAAAAGACCACGTGACTCCGTATTGATCGGGGACCTGAAACAAAAGGAAAGTGTATAAGGGCCTGGGCGCAGATCCTGGGCAGTCTCGAATTTCACCTGCTGTTCGTTGAGATTCTGTTGTGGAATCAGCTTCTCGCGAGTGCCGCTGTGGCTAAGCGTGGCGTTCCAAATCTTCATGCCGCCCGCATTCATCACGATTTGGCGAGTCGGTTTCAGAACTTCGATTTCGATGGCCTCAGCTCCATCGACCGTCATCTGGTTCTCGTCGGGCTCGAGATGGATAACGTAATGACGGGGCGCGATCGTCTTCGGGAGTTTTCCCGGAGCTGACTCAAAACTGTACTCTTCTTCCGCTTTCAAGCTGCCAATCAGGCAACAGAAGACAAAGAAGGCCAAGATGCGCATGGAATTCTAAAAGACAGTTTTGTTGGCGCGAGGGAGGTCAGGTGACCAGGGGCTCGCTCATCTGGCAGCAACCGAAAGACAAAATCACTAACCGATGCGCTTCAACCAATCCTGATACACCAAAGGCGAAATCTCGGACGGTTTGATCTCCGATCTACCACCCCAAAATACGTTGGAGTAGGTAGTCGGAATTCCGCAGGCTTGCAAATGTCTGTCGATGGCTTCCTTATTCTGCAACAGCCAGTTCTTGTCGGTCCCGTGAGCGACCGCCATGATATTGACGTTGCCGAATTCAGGCCCGGCGTCTCGCCAATAGCAATGGGTTAGAATCTCGTGTCGGCCAACTTCAGACCCGGCTTTGTATTCCCATCCAGGAGGCACCGCCCAATGGAATAAACCGTTGAAACGAGTGACTCGAACGCCCGACGCGGAGGGCTTTACATGTTCTAGAAAGGTGGAGAATCGGCCGATGATTTTTTTCTGGTTTAAAGCCTCAGCCACTTCACAAAAAACTTGCAACGGCAAGTCGGCTTCTCGAGCCCGCTCCAGCCAGGGGTTAGGCCGAACTTCTTCTAAGGCGAATTCCCGTTTCAAGGCCGAGAGGACTCGCCATTCCAGAGTGCTCAGTTCAACGATCTCCGTCTTTAGCATCTCCGCGGGAGTATTTGCTTTGTCCCCGCACGCTAATGTCTTGCGGCGAACGTGACCGACTCCCAACGCAAAAATGCCTTTAGCCGGCATCAATATGACTTTCTCTGCGCCGACTTTGTTTTGCAGCAGCCTGGCATGCTGTTCCAAGCGGAAGCCCTGAGGCACCTTAATCGTCGTCCATAATCTGTACTCGCTTCCCGCTGTATTCGAGTCGGTGGACCGGATAACGACGTGGCCGGAAAAAGGGTCCTGGCGGAACATAAAATCGAACGCCGCATCAAGACGTTCCGGAGAAATCTTCCATGCGACTAAGGCTCCTTGAGCCAGGCTGGTCGATAACAAGGTCTGCCGAACGCGCCGTATCGTGCCGGCCGCGAGCATGGAGCGAATTCGCTCTAGAACGAGGTCTTCAGAGAGCCCGGACAGCTCCGCGATCCGAGCAAAAGGTTCGCGGACAAATCCCTGAACCTTATCCTCGGAGACAGCTAAAATGCGCGCATTGATTTCCTCCGTGTGCTCCGTCGTGCTGTTCATGGGGAGTAAGAAAATAGCACAAAGCCTGAATCGCTCAAAAATCGTCAACGATTTTCGGGCGATTCAGGCTTTATGTGAAGCAGTTCAGTAGTTCGGGGAGTTCAGAAGAAAGAGATCGCCGCAATCAGCTGCTAATAATGCCGAGCCGGCAGATTTCGAGCCTGAACTCCTGCAACTCCTTGAACTCCTGAACTCCTCTAAATAGCCCTTTCCCCAGTCTCGTCGGTCCGGATCCGGATCGCTTCGTCGATATTATAGACGAACACCTTGCCGTCTCCGATCTTCCCGGTCTTCGCTGCCTTCACGATTGCGACGGTTGCGCTCTCGACCATCCCATCAGGCAAAACCACCTCGATCTTGATTTTTGGAAGAAAATCTACCGTGTACTCGCTCCCTCGATAAATCTCAGTGTGGCCTTTTTGGCGTCCGAATCCTTTAACTTCGGAGACGGTCATTCCTTCGATACCGAGGTCTGACAGTGCTTCCTTTACCTCTTCGAGCTTGAAGGGCTTGATAATCGCTTCAATTTTTTTCATTGCTGTGCTGCCAAACAAATCCATTTAGCTGATATAAGCTTCTTCGCCATGTTCTGAGATATCTAACCCAGCAGTTTCTACCTCGGCCGTTGGGCGCAAGCCCATCGCAAACTTGATCGCAAAAGCAATGACTGCCGTCCCTACGATCGACAATACCAAGGTGATGCCGACAGCGGCAAGTTGGGAAACGAAAAGAGAACCGAGAACATCGTCTCGAAGATTTGGATTTGCCTGCTTCGTCGCTAAAAGGCCGGTTAGCAAAGCGCCGATGGTTCCGCCAATCGCGTGAACGCCAAATGTATCGAGCGCATCGTCGTAACCTAATTTCGGCTTCAAGATTGATACCGCCACGTAAGGAATGACTGCAGCAAAGACGCCGATAATGATGGCCCCCGTTGAATCCACAAATCCACAAGCAGGGGTGATGACTACCAAGCCAGCGACGGCTCCAGTGCAATAGCCGAGTACACTGGCTTTACCCCGGAGAATCTTTTCCAACAAGGCCCACACAAAAGCAGCAGTTGCGGTAGCCAAAGTGGTCGCGGTAAAAGCGCTTGCTGCGATTCGGTCGGCTGCGACCGCGCTTCCCGCGTTGAACCCGTACCAGCCAACCCAGAGCATGCCGGTCCCGATCATGGTCAACACAACGCTATGCGGCGGGATCGGTTCTCTCTTAAACCCTAGCCTCGGGCCAAGGATAAGACAGAGAATCAATGACGACCAACCGGACGTCATGTGGACCACGGTCCCTCCGGCAAAATCGATCGCCTTAATTCCGGCGCCTGTGTTCCAAATTCCATTCATGAAACCGGTGATACCCCACACCATGTGCGCCATCGGGAAGTAAACGATGAACATCCAAAAGAGTATGAACGTCATCAGGGCGGTATACTTCATCCGTTCAGCAATCGCACCGACGATGAGCGCCGGGGTGATAATTGCGAACATGAGCTGATACATGGCGTAGACGTTTTCCGAAACCCAAAAGCTGTAGTCAGAATTGGGGGAAGAGGTCACGCCGTTCAGAAAGAAATGTTCTGCTCCACCAAGGAACCCATTGTTAAACCCTTTGCCAAAAACCAAGCTGTACCCAAAGCTCCACCACAAAAGCGTCACCAAACCGGCAATGCCAAGGCATTGAGCGAGTACGGACAACACATTCTTTTTCCGAACAAGTCCCCCGTAGAACAAGGCCAGCCCAGGCAGGGTCATAAACAAGACCAGTGCAGCAGAGGTCATCATCCACGCGTTATGACCGGGACCGGGCGAATCCGCCAAAGTCTTTGTACCGTCCGTATTCTTGATATATGCCTCAAGGCTGGCAACGCGGTCTTCTAGGGAGCCGCTGGCGTTTGCCTGGGCCTGAGGACTAGGGGTGGGAGTCGCGTTTTGTGCAAATGAAGCCCCTGCGAACAAAAAGGAACAGCAAGTTAGGATTGCGAGAACTAGCCATACTTTGGAGGTATAAGCAGCCAGCATAGAGTATTCTGCTACGGTTAATCTGTTTACAGTGTCTGGTAATTGTTGCTAATCAGGCGATTGGGTGCTGCCACGACATCGCAGCCCGCAAATACCATGCTCCTCTTTGCCAGGCAACCGTGGCGTTCGCCGCCAGTCTTAAATTCGAGCTCAGCACGACGTGTGCCATTGAGGTCGAGGGGAAGACCCGCCGGGCGTCGCGACGCCAGACTTTAACGCACGTACTAAGGCAAGAGAAATGGGAATTTATTCACAGAGTGGTCAAAACCGCACAAGAGAAGGGCAGTTTCCACTGAGGTCCCGCAACAGATCGGAGATCTGGGATATACGAGTCAAATCCCGCTCCTACTTAAGAGCGAAATTACATGAGTCTCACGAGTCCCATAAGTCTCATCCGTCCGAGTTCCCGACCACATTCTACCTGGGAGAGACCCACCATCGGCCACGGCCATTGGTCCCCCTTGACCGCCCGACGAAACCGCTTTAGATATCGGGTCCTCTGGAAATCCTGAGCAAGCACGGTTAGCTTAGCGGTAGAGCGGCTGGTTTACACCCAGTAGGTCGGGGGTTCGATTCCCTCACCGTGCATACTCGTTCGTGCCAAAGCGCAGCGAAGGATGGACCTGCCGTTCAGGAGGTTCAGTATGGGAAGATTGTTTTTCTGTCTTTTGTTTGCGGCCGGCGCTTCTTGGACACAAGCGCAAACGCACCCTGTAATAGTGGTTGCCCCCCACATCCAAGCACCGACCGTGTTCAATGTTCCGCGGGTGCATCTATCGCAGGCTCAATCGTTTGCGAATTCGCAACAGTTTAACTCGCTTTACAATCCGCTTGGCAATAACCCACTGGTGAATGACCGGCTGGCGCAACCCCATCCGGGGCCCCGGTCTCAGGTTCAGATCGTCCCGCAAAAGACGGTGCCTTTAGGCACAACAGTCGAAACCATGGATCGAACTGCTGTCAACGGTTACACCGTTACCCAAGTACGCCAAGTCCAACAGGCGTTGCACCGGTTGGGATACTATAACGGCAGCGTCGACGGTGATTTTGGGCCGAACACTCAAAACGCGCTCCAGCGCTATCAAATCAGCGCTGGCGAACCTGTGACCGGAACACTGACGCGCGGCACACTAGGGCGTCTCGGTGTATCCGGCAAGTGAGAGGTGAGAAATGATTGGTGATTGCTAACGTCACCGAGCGAGATCGAAGGATAAAGACCTGGAGGGGAGCCGCTACAAACCGTTGCTAAACCCAGCGCATAATCGCGCGAGAAATTGTGGCATGTACCTGAAGATTTCGTAGCGGGCGGCTCCCGGAAACGTCTCGTCGCGTTCCATGTCCGATTCGCTTCTCTTAGGGCTTTGAGTCAACGGGTGGTGGCACGCGCTGGGTAATTCGCGGGAGCCGCTTGCTGTCTAACGGTTTGGTCGTTCAATGGGGTAAGGAGAAACTCGCGTTGGGTTTAGCAACGGTTTGGAGCGGCTCCCCTCCAGGCGTTTCGGCTCCGATCTCGCTTGGCGACGCCACTAATCACCAATCACTAATCATTTCTCGCTCCCACGTCTCGCGCCGTAGATCCCCCGTGCTACGCCCGCATCGCGCCCAATCTGTTCCTTAAGCTGAGTGAGGCTCTCGAATTTCTTTTCGGGGCGCAGGAACTCTAGAAAGCTAACCTCTACCTCGTCCCCGTAGATATCCTGGCCGAAATCAAAAAGGTGGATCTCAAGGATGCGTTCGCCCTTCGTCTGTTCGAGAGTGGGCCGGACGCCGATGTTAACGACGCCGCCGTACTCTCGCCCTTTGTGCCAGGCTTTGACCGCGTATACGCCGTTCGGGGGAAATTGCTCATTGTGGGCACGAAGGTTTGCCGTCGGGAAACCAAGTTGTCTCCCAAGAAGGTTGCCTTTAGTAACCGTTCCGAGAATCGTAAACGGTCTTCCCAAGAATTTCGCGGCTTGCGTCAGTTCACCTCTTTCGACGGCCTCCCGAACTCTGGTGCTGCTCACCACGTTGCCTTCGATAATGATGGGTTTTACCGTGTCCAAAGTGAAGCCTTCGCTGGTGGCAAGCTCACGCAATAGATCCACGGAGCCAGACCGATTAGCGCCGAAGCTCCACCCTTCACCCACACAAACCGTCTGCAGCCGTTTTGCAAAGTGAAGCAACTGCAGAACAAAATCGCGTGGTGGTGTCCGCGAAAACGCCAGAGAGAATTCTTGCACTAAGAGGGCTCCGACGCCGAGTTGCTCGATTAGCAGGGTCTTATGCTGAGTTGAGGTGAGAAGTCGTGGCGCTTTCTCCGGGCGAAGCACACGAACTGGGTGCGGGTGAAAAGTTAGCACAACGGCTGTGCCACCGGCGTCAGCGGCCGCGGTGATCGCGCGCTTGATCACTGCCTGATGGCCGAGATGAATGCCATCGAAAACTCCAATAGCTAAGTGAATCGGTCCAGCGACGGACGAAAGCTGTTCTACCGATTGCAACAACTTCATGGTTCAGGCCCCGCGCATGCGCGAAACATCGGGTAGAGAAATGATTCTTGTAGCTAAGGTTTCACGGCTAAGATCCCGAATGTCTTGGATCGTGGTTGCCTGATCAACCGAAAAGCGGCCAGACTTGGTGCGGCGCAAATCGGAAAGATGGCCGCCGCATCCCAGCTCGATCCCGATGTCGTGTGCGTACGTTCTGACATAGAAGCCCTTGCTGCAGATGACTCGGAAGTCGACCTCCGGCAAGCGCACCGCCTTTATTTCATGGGCATACACGTGGACAAAACGGGGCTCGCGTTCGACCACTTTGCCTTGGCGTGCCAGCTTATAAAGGGGTACGCCGTCTCGCTTGATCGCGGAAACCATTGGCGGCATTTGGTAGAAGTCGCCATGAAACTTCTTAAAGGCTAACTCAATTTTTCCCTGATCGATTCCCTCTACTGGACGGGTTTCAACCACGTTGCCGTCCCGGTCTTGTGAATCGGTACTCACGCCCAGCGTTAAGGTCCCCACGTACTCTTTGTCCTCGCTCATCAGGAGATCCTGAATCTTAGTGCCACGGCCGATCACGATTAGCAAAAGCCCCGTAGCAAAAGGATCGAGGGTACCGCAGTGGCCCACCTTTTGCACTCCCAAGCGGTGACGGACCGTTGCCACGACATCGTGGCTGGTCATTTGCGCTTCTTTGTCGACTAGCAGCAACCCATCAACGGTACTTAAGGACTTCATCGCTGACGTAACTGATAACCTTCGTACGCACCTCTTCCAGCGTACCCCTAATTCGTGCTCCGGCGGCCAACGGGTGACCGCCGCCGCCCCAAGTCGAGCAAATCCGATTCGCGTCTATGCTAAGGTTCTTTGACCGTACGCTGATCCGAACGCGTTGGTCTGGAAGTTCTTCGAAGAAGACAGCAACTACTACAGTATCGACGCTGCGAATAACGTCGATTAGCCCGTCGATATCTGCCGGGTCAATTCCCAATCTCGCTTTGGTTGCCTCAGTCAGGCTAAAGGTGGCAATGCGATCATTCGCGTGGAAGGTTGCGTCGTTCAGTAGCTGGCCCAAAAGCAGGATCCGTCGTTTCGGATAGCTTTCGTAGATGCGATTTGAGACGGTGGCGAGGTCGACACCGGCTTCAACCAATTTGCCGGCAATTTCAAAAGTCTGTGCAGTCGTGTTCTGGTAGCGAAATGATCCCGTGTCCGTTGAGATCGCCACAAAAAGCGCGTCAGCGATTTCAGAAAAGAAGGGGAGTTTTTGGTCCTGCAACAGTTCGTAAATAATCTGTCCGGTGGCAGGAGCCTTAACATCGATGTAATTAAGGTCGCCGTAGCCTGGATTGCTCGCGTGATGGTCGATGTTCACGAGCGTTTTGCAGGCTCGAACCGCTTTGATACCGGTACCCAGCCGGTCTTTTGCTGCCGTATCCAGAGCTAAGACGATATCGAACTCCATCGGCGTGTCCGGTGGTTTTGTGATCAGTTCGGAGCCGGTCAAGAAAGCGAAGCTTTCCGGAAGCCCGTCCTCGTTCCAGGCAGTCACGGTCTTACCTAGCTTTTGTAAGGCCAGGGCCATCGCTAGCTGTGAGCCGATGGCGTCTCCGTCTGGTCGCACATGGGTCAAGATAGCGACCGTCCCAGCCGACTGGAGAACCTTTCCGATTGGTGCAAATCCCTGGCTCATTCGTCCCGGGGAGGCTCGTCGAGGTCCTGAATGATCTCGAGTACGCGGTTACCGCGCTCAATCGAATTGTCTAACTTGAAATGTAGGTGAGGGGTATATTTCAGCACCACTCGTTTTGACAGTTCCCGCTGAAGCGTGATTCGGTGTTCCTCTAGTTCGGCGATCACGTCTGACTTTTGATAGTTTGCCCCGATGACGCTCACGTAGACATTGCAGTTCTTTAAGTCCGGGCTGACATCGACAGCAGGGATCGTCACTAAAACCTCAGACGCAAAATTGAGCTCTCTTGAAATCAATTCACTTAGCTCCCGTTTTACTACTTCGTTGACCCGTTCGAGACGATGTTTCATAAGCCTGTCTTGTGCCAAAAGTTCACTAGAAAGACAGAGAGAACACTGAGCCAGAATAGTGAAAATGTCGATAAAGACAGATTAGCAGATCCAATGGCGCTCTAGTGTGTACGTCGCCCTACCTCCGGCCAGGTTGCCAGTAAGGCGACTTTTCGTCTAGTCGCGTGGCCTATACCGCCGAAAGTGGCCCAACGAGCGATGTGTCATCTGTAATCTGTCATTTGTCATTCGAACGAGCTTCGGGCGAGTCCGGCTACAGCTGTTGGGCCACCTTCTCCAATGTGTAACACTCGATGATATCGCCGACCTCGTATTCATTGAAATCTCCGAGCTTGCATCCGCATTCGACTCCGGCCCGGACCTCTTTCACATCGTCTTGGAACCGCCGCAGAGTAGCCATCCCGCCGTCGTAGATCGGCTGCCGCCTACGCAAAACCCGCGCTCTTCCTGAGCGAATGATTCGCCCATCGGTGACATAGCAACCCGCAACCGTGCCCTTGGTCAGCTGGAACACCTGACGGATTTCCGCGTGGCCGGTAATGGACTCTCGAATTTCCGGATCGAGCATCCCGACCATCGCTTCTTTCACTTGGTCGATCAGTTCGTAAATGATGCTGAATAGCTTGATCTGAATGCCTTCGCGCTTGGCCGCAGCGGCTGCCTGGTTCTCGGTCTTAACATTGAATCCGACAATGACCGCATTGGATGCGCTCGCCAGTAGCACATCTGATTCGCTGATTGCACCTACACCGGAGTGGATGATTTCTAGATCGATCTTCTTGCTCTCGATTTGCTCGAGAGCCGTGGCAATCGCTTCGCAAGATCCCTGCACGTCGCACTTCAGAATCAGCTGCAGCTGTTTCTTGCCATCGCCTAAGTTATCGAAAAGCGATTCCAAAGTTGCTCTTTGCGGCATCGCTAGCTTCTGCGTCCGGAGTTCCAGCAGCCTTTCTTCACTGAGTGCTCGGGCTGAGCGTTCGGATTCCATTACCAGCAACTCGTCGCCGGCATTGGGTAATCCGGTGAAACCAAGGACCTTGACTGGCGTAGAAGGACCAGCCTCTTTCAGGTTTTGCCCGGCATCGCCGATCAAAGATTTCACTTTGCCCCAGTAGTTGCCGCAGATGAAGGCCTGACCCACGGTCAAAGTGCCTACCCGCACTACCACGGTCGCAGTCGGTCCGCGTCCTGGTTCTACCTGGGCTTCAATCACGTTACCACGAGCCGGTACTGAAGGGCTCGCCTTCAGCTCCATGATTTCGGCCTGCAGCAACATCATCTCCAACAAACGGTCGATGCCTGTGCCTTTCGTGGCCGACACTGGACAACAAATCGTGTTGCCACCCCAATCTTCAGGAGTAAGTCCACGTTCCTGTAGCTGGGTTTTTACCCGGTCCGGATTCGCAGACGCTAAGTCGATCTTGTTAATTGCGACGATGATCGGAACTTTTGCGGCCTTTGCGTGGTTAATTGCCTCAATTGTCTGTGGCATAATGCCGTCGTCGGCCGCCACCACTAGCACAACAATATCCGTAACGTTTGCGCCCCGGGCCCGCATCGCGGTGAATGCTTCATGACCGGGAGTGTCCAGGAACGTGATCTTTTGATCGTTGTGCGTCACCGTGTAAGCGCCGATGTGCTGAGTGATTCCACCAGCTTCACCTGCCGCCACCCGCGTCTTACGGATCGCATCCATTAAGGAGGTCTTTCCATGGTCAACATGACCCATGAAAGTGATAATCGGAGGACGTGACTGCAGCTCTTTCTCCGGCGGCGTCACCGCAACCGGCGGTTTTTCCACCACTGGCTCCGGCTTATGAACTCCACCGCCCTTCTCCCGTTTCTCGACTTCAAAAACGAACCCGTGTTTTTTGCAGATTGCGGCCGCTACGTCAGGTTCGATCGCGTGATTGATAGCTGCGAAGATATTCATCTCCATCAAATCACTGATCAGCTGAAATGGCTTGATGCCGATGCGCTGAGCGAGCTCGCGGACGATAATCGGCGGTTTGATATGAACCGTTTTATCGTCGGATACCACCACCGGGGCTTTTTCGGCTGGAGCGGCCGGCGCGGGTTCGGCCGGCTCTGTCTTGGCCGGTGGCGCCGGTTCGGGCTCGACCGGTCTCGAAATTGCCGGTGGCCTAATCTTTGAGATCGGCGGGAGTACCGACCGGGTTTCAGTGGCAGTGGCCGGTTCGTTCTTCTTGGGGCGTCTCTCTTCGATTAGCGAAACTGTCTCTGGCTTTTGCACCGGTTTCGCTGGCGCGGGTGATGCTTGGGCGCCTGGTGCTTGCGCGGTCGATCCGTGTCCTGACCTAACACCCTCTTTGGCTCCCTGAGCAGGCCTCTGGTCCTGTTCGTGAGCACGCGCCTTGCTGATCGGCGGTACCCCGGTCCGCTTGGCATGTGCGGGTCTATGCTCAGTGTTTCCCCGCGCAGCCGGTTTCTTCTTTGGAGTAATTAGATCGGTTGATTCCTTCGGTGCAGCACTCCTCTCACCGGGAGCGTCAGGCTTCCGTGGGGGTTTGGGGGTGGATTCTTTTCGAGTGCTTGCTCGTGTAACCATGACTGATCTGTTTCTCTAAATCTCGCATTCGCTCCACCTCTCTCAGATGGACGCCAATTTACGTTCGTGTTCTTTCTTAGCCGATTCCTGAATTTTCTGCGCCTGCCCGATATCGATCTGCAACAGTTCTGCGATATCGTTTGGATCAGCCTCCAGAATCCCGTCGATGCTATTCATCCCTGCCCGAGCCAGCGACCGAGCTGTTTCCTCGTCGATATTCAGCGTCTTAGCAAGAGTCGTGATGGCTTGAGCCAACTTTTGCTCGAACGCGTGCGTAACGGACTCGTCCTTGGAAATGTTAATCTCCCAGCCGGTCAACCGGGAAGTCAACCGGGCATTCTGGCCGCGACGCCCGATCGCGAGCGAGAGCTGATCTTCGTCCACCGTTACCTGAACCGCTTTTCGTTCCTCATCGATGGTGATCGATTTGATCTTGGCCGGTTTTAGCGCCTCCATGACGAACTCCCGCGGATCGGCGCTCCAACGGATAATATCCACTTTTTCCTGGTTCAGTTCTCGAACAATGTTTTTGACTCGCGAACCCCGCATCCCGACACAAGCGCCTACCGGGTCTACCTTTTCGTCGGCCGACCAAACCGCAATCTTGGTGCGATAACCCGCTTCCCGAGATATTGCCTTGATCTCGACGGTCCGATCGGCAATCTCGCTTACCTCAACCTCAAACAAGCGGCGCACAAAATTGGGATGGCTCCTTGAGATGATAATCTCCGGTCCGCGGTTCGTGTTCTCAACCGCTACCACATATGCCCGAATCCGGTCCCCTATATTATAGTCCTCAGTGGCGACTCGCTCGCGCATCGGCATCACCGCTTCAAATTTGCCGAGGTCCACGACCACATCCGATCGATCAAACCGCCGTACCGTGCCACTCACGATCTCACCGGCTCGGTCCTTGAACTCGTCAAAAATCATTTCCTTTTCGATCTGACGGATGCGCTGCAGGATGGCCTGACGAGCAGTTTGAGCAGCAATCCGGCCAAAACCTTCTGGCGTCACTTCCACCTCGATCACGTCACCTACTGCGGCATCCGGCTTGATCTTTCTGGCCCGCGCCAGAGGAATCTCGTCGTGTACACTCCGCACTACCTCCGCAACGATCAAATTGGCTAGAGCCGTGATCTCCCCGCTTTTCGGATCAATAGTCACTCGCAGGTCACGGGCAGGCCCCACGCTTTTTTTTGCGGCGGTAAGCAAGGCACCCGATAAGGCCTCAAGCAGTATTTCCCGCTTAATGCCTTTCTCGCGCTCCATGTAATCGAGCACCGCAAGTAGATCGCTGTTCATATAAACAATAAGGGACCGAGCGGCCCTAGCCTGGCTTTGCAGCCTGCTCCAGCCATTTCGGTCGAGTCTTTTAATCTAAGACGAAAAAGTTGACCGTCAACTGGGTAAGGGAATACGCCTTAGACCGGAATCCGTACCCGCAGCTACATGCCCGGTCTTACAAGCAGAAGTCAAATTCACAGCACGACGGCAAAGGCCGCATCGGTCTTACGATGCTACGATAAATCGGTATTGTCGCCCGTGTTTTCGCCCGAATCGGGCTATGCGCGCATCATACGTGACGAACGGACAGGCCAGCTCAATCGCCGTGGCAATGAGTAAGCGGTCTGCCGGATCGCGATGCTCAAGTTGGTGAAGCTGATAGCTACGGGACGCTGCACCGTGGCTCAATCGAACAGCCTCGATCCCGGGTCGTTCAAGAAATCGCTGGGTCCAAGCATCAACAGGAATATCGAGGTCGATGAAGCCGCGGTCTACGAGCAGCGCAATTTCCCAGGCAGTGACGGAGCTGGTGTAGATCGTTCCTCCTGCCCGCCAACATCTGTCGATTAGCGTCCGGGTGGAAGTACTTAGGCGCTCGTTTCCGCTATCCAACCAAAGAACGATGTGTGTGTCCAACAGGAGACTGTCGCTCATCTTTCGATCTCCTCGCCTGTCTCAGCATCCGGCAATACGTCAAGAGCGGGCTCAACTAGGTCAAGTCCTTCCTGAATTTTCACGGATCCCTGGTGGGCGCCGAAGAGCGATCCTCCGCGAGCGTTCTGTTCCAAGAGACGCTGAACTGCCATGGCGACGAGTTGAGTCTTGTTACCACCGGTTAACTTCTGGGCGGCATCTTCGATCAGAGCGACTACTTCTGGGCGATTGATCGTAACAACACTTGCCATATGTTTCATTATATCATTACTCATATAATGAATCAACCGGTTCGAAGAGTCCGATCGGGAAGAAGTTCTTTAAGTATCTGTATTTGTGGCCTTAGTAGCCTTGCTGTGAAAAATCTGTTTTCTGGAATCTCTGAGCTCTTTGCTGACGATGCCGTAGTCCGGTATAACCGCAACCAGAAGCGATTTGTCGACGTCTTCTCAGTGGCGAATTCCTGAATGATTAAGGTTATCACATTCGATGCCGGGAACACGCTGATCCGGCTCTCGCGTCCAGTCGGTGTCACCTACGCGGCGGTCGCAAAACGCTTCGGAGCTGAGCTGAACCCTATCGATCTGGAACATGGATTCAGGGCAGCCTGGAAGACCGTTCCCCGGTTGCCGGATGTACCAGGTCCCCGACCTGACGACGGACGCAGCTGGTGGCGGGACGTTGTGATACAGACATTGGAGAATGCGCGAGCCGAGGTGGAACCGTTCGACGACTTCTTTGATGCGGTTTACCACGAATTTACGCTGCCGGGTGTTTGGCTCTTGGAACCCGGTGCGCTGGAGCTTTTGCAGGATCTACGCCAGGCCGGGTTCCGTTTAGGTATTATCTCGAATTTCGATCTCCGGCTTCGCGAGATACTTAAACACGTCGGTGTTTTGGATTTGTTCGAACAGATCATTGTATCTAGTCAAGTCGGCGCGGAAAAACCCTCCCCTCGTATTTTTGAAGAGGCTCTTCGACGTTTCGCAGTCGAGCCGGCGGAACTGTTGCACGTCGGTGATGAAGA
This sequence comes from Verrucomicrobiota bacterium, assembly GCA_019239825.1. GTDB lineage: Bacteria > Verrucomicrobiota > Verrucomicrobiia > Chthoniobacterales > JAFAMB01 > JAFAVN01. Next base: position 41,892 of record JAFAZK010000209.1, read on the forward strand.
AAAAGCCGACGGCGAGGGTGCGCGAGCGCTGGGTATTCAGGCTTTTATTCTGGGCTTTGCCGGGACCGGTTTGAGGACCCTGCGGCGACAGGTTGGGCTCGCTGTACCGCATGATTGAGCTCGGTTTGAATGTCGCCGGTTTATAGGGGTTGCTGGCGGGTGTAGCGGCACGCCGCGATTTTTTGGAATGCAATTAGGGCGGCTGCGCACGCGGAAATAGCGACCCTTGGCGAATCGCTAGCGAGATTTGGTAACCTCTTGGGACGTGGAGGTGAGACAAAATTGGGAGTCGACTATATCAAAAGAGGAATTGAGATCATGCGGCAGCTCCTTGACGCCAATCTCACTCCCACCCGTGGCGACTGTCCGTCGAAATTTCGGAAGCAGAGGATAATCTACGCCGCTACGAGGAAGAGTTGCAGAGGACTAACGGTGAAGCATCGCTCGTCGCCGGGAATAAATAATCGCTTGGTTATCCGATCAACGAACTCGCGAAGCAAGATCCGGACGAATTGGTGTCTGAAATTCTGGAGAAAATCCTCGCGTTTCCCCCACGCTAGCAATGACTCACTTGTGGGACGATTTTGCAAAATGCAGGAGCGGGTCACAAGCGGTTGACATTTTTGTAACAAGTTCCCGCTTCGCTGGACAATCTGGCGAAGGTCTGGAATAGTTTGGCCTCCCAAACCTCAAAATGGGTCTCCGATTAAAAGCCTCAATCTTCTTGATTCTTGTGTCCCTGCTGGCGCTGGCAACAAGCATTGCGGCTGATCCGAAGTCCGACCTCGACACGATCAATCAAGAGAAGGTCGCAGGCGCAGCTGATCCTGAAAAAGAAATTTACAATCAACTGATGCGAATGGCCGATGCCTGGAATCGGCATGACATCGACGCGTACTTAGACGGATTCCTACATTCTGACGATCTGGTCGTGGTAGTGGAAGGTGAGACGGTGCGTGGGTGGGATTTGCTGAGCAAAGCCTACCATGCCGGATATCCGAACCCCCAGGAAATGGGAACTCTGACTATCGATCGCGTGCAGGTGCAGATGTTGTCTCCTGATCTAGGATTTGTCTTGGGTTCTTATACGGTCAGCTTTCCGAAAAAGAAAAGCTTTGGAACAGACACGATCATCATGAAGAAGGTCTCGGAAGGGTGGCGCGAAGTGATCTCGCACACCAGCTTCGTTGAGCCCTGACTCAGTATTGACGGAAGAACACTGAGTCAGTCATGCGGAGGGGGCAACGACTATCAAGCAATGCGCGTCGAAGGCCGGAGGGGCAGCGCGAAGCTTAAGTAAGAGGGCCGGAAAGGCAGCGCGAAGCTTAAGTAAGAGGGCCGGAAAGGCAGCGCGAAGCTTAAGTAAGAGGGCCGGAAAGGCAGCGCGAAGCTTAGGTAAGAGGGCCGGAAAGGCAGCGCGAAGCTTAGGTAAGAGGGCCGGAGAGGCAGCGCGAAGCTTAAGTAAGAGGGCCGGAGAGGCAGCGCGAAGCTTAAGTAAGAGGGCCGGAGAGGCAGCGCGAAGCTTAGGTAAGAGGGCCGGAGAGGCAGCGCGAAGCTTAAGTAAGAGGGCCGGAGAGGCAGCGCGAAGCTTAAGTAAGAGGGCCG
>JAFAZK010000104.1 GCA_019239825.1 Verrucomicrobiota bacterium
CGGTCCGCGACGATCTTGGCTGGGCATTCCGTAAAGGGCCGGGTCACACTCTGGATCCGATCAACCGGTTTAACTTCCTGAGCGAAGCCTACTTCGCCACGGACCCTCATTATCACGGCCGGGTCACGGTGCCGGTGCTCTGGGATAAAGAAAAGAAACGGATCGTGAGCAATTCTGACGATGATCTCATGCGGATATTTAACTCCGCCTTTGATGATCTGGGAGCAGCAAAGCTCGATCTTTATCCGGAGGCACACCGAGCCGAGATCGACCGGCTGAATGCGTTGATCTATGACACCGTCAATAACGGCGTTTACAAGGCAGGCTTTGCTACGTCACAGAAGGCTTACGAAGAGGCGGTGGTACCGCTCTTCGCGACGCTCGATCTGCTGGAAGAGCGTCTTTCCGAAAAACGCTTTCTGTTCGGCGACACTCCGTTAGAAACCGATTGGCGCCTGTTCGTAACCTTGGTTCGATTCGATGCTGTATATTACGGGCACTTTAAATGCAATTTACGTAGAATCATCGATTACAAGAATCTATTCGGCTACTTACGTGATCTGTATCAGCAGCCAGGCATCGCTCAGACCGTCAATTTCGACCACACCAAGCGGCACTACTACTATACCCACGACGATATCAACCCGACTCGGATCGTGCCGCTAGGACCCATCCAAGATTTGGCGGCGCCGGTTGATCGGCGCGGAGTGTGACTCACCAATCGTTCAACGCGGGTGTGACGGGGCTGGAGGGGAGCCGCTTTGGAGCGTTGCATAGAGTCCCCGCTGGATTAATCCCAGCGTGAGGCCGACCGGAAAGTGTGAAAGCAGGCGGCTCCCGGGAACGTTTCGACGCGATGCAGTTCTGCAGTCGTGCCGGATCAATGACCTAAGTTTACGGAGCTATGGGTGAATGGATCGCGTGCAGACGTTTCCGGGAGCCGCCTGCTTTTCGGACGTACCTTGGCGGCAAGAGCGTGGGTACTAAACATTATGGGGACGGTATTCAACACGCTAAAGCGGCTCCCCTCCAAGGCGCGTCGTCGGCTATCTTGCCCCTCCTAGCTCCTTTCCGTTTGCATTCTGTACAGCGCCGCACTAGGAAGCTCGCTTTGAAATCTCAGGCTTTTAATAAGATGGTGGGTGCCTACACCTTGGTACAAGAGACCGAAAAAGAACCGCCGCGCCTTTCGCCGAGGCTGTCTTTACCGACGTCGTTCGGCTCAGTTGCGGTTGTGGATCAGATTGCCTCTGAAGACCGGCCAGTCTTCGAGTCTGGATTTCGCCATTATGCACTCGACCACCGGTATTACGAGATCACCCAATCGGCTCTGGGGAAACAGTTCGAACACCTTTATCTGCTGTTGAAGGATGCCACGGGAATGACCCGAGCCGTCCAGCCGTTTCTGTTGGTGCGTCAGGATCTCGTCATGGGCACGCCTGGCTTTGTCCGCCGATCGGTTGAAGCGGCCCGGAGAGTTTTCCCTTCTTTTCTAAAGCTGCCTATGATTATGGTCGGCTGTTCGGCGGGAGAGGGGGATATCGCCCGTGATACGGTCTCGGGCGAGATTGGCTGGACCATCGATGGTTTGAAAGAAGCATTGCCTCAGGTCGGCAGATCGCTCGGGGCATGGATGATCGTCTTCAAAGACTATCCTAAGAGCTACCGTTCATTCCTTGATTTGATGGTTACTAGCGGGTTTACCCGAGTGCCGAGTATGCCGGCTACGGGTATGGAATTGAATTTCCGAGATTTCGAGGATTACCTCAGCACGAAACTTAGTCATGCCATGCGCAAGAACTTGCGCCGTAAGTTTCGCAAAAGCGCTGAAGGACCACCCATTGAATTTGAAGTGGTCTCTGACCTCACCCCTTACGCCGACGAAGTCTTGCCGCTCTACCGAAGCGTTTATCAGCGCGCTGCTCAGAAATTCGAAGAACTGAACGTCAGTTACTTGTCGGAATTGGGAAAAAAAATGCCGGATCGTTCCCGCTTTCTCATCTGGCGGATACAAGGCCGCATCGTAGCTTTCGCTTCCTGCATTGTCCACGACGGTGTCCTGCGTGACAACTATATCGGGTTAGACTATTCCGTTGCCCTCGAGCGGCACCTTTATTTTGTGACGTGGCGAGACACCGTAATTTGGGCGATGGAGAACGGCTGCCGCTATTATCACAGCGCACCGCTTAACTACGATCCAAAGCTGCATTTTCGGATGGAACTCGAGCCATTGGATCTCTGTGTCCGGGCAACCAACACGCTGTTCAACGTGATCCTCCGCCGTTTACTGCCGATCCTTGAACCGACCCGCTACGACGCAGTTCTAAAGAAGTTTTCCAACGCGAACGAATTGTGGTAGCGGGGCTCGCCTTAGGCTCGCCCCGCAGAGCCAATAGCAGATAGCCAATAGCCGATGGGGGCGCGTGCGTGTCTCTTTTAGCTATTGGCTGTCGTCTATTGGCTATTCGGGGCGAGCCTAAGGCGAGCCCCGCCGTTGACGGCGTTTCTAGAACTGTGGCAGAATCCCGGCCGTGCCGCCAAAGACGCTTCTTTTTATTGTTATCGGCCTGACCTTGGTTCTGGCCGGATGTGAGACGAATACGCCGTACTCGTATCATTACAATCCTACGCGCACCGCTTTCATGGAAGGATCATTAGCCAGCCCGCCATCGCGAGCGCCAGCAGTGGTGAGACAAGCAATCGCAGCGGGAAATGAACTCATCGGCAAACCGTACCGGTATGGAGGCGGGCATAGAACATTCTACGATGACGGCTATGATTGCTCTGGTTCGGTGTCGTATGTTCTCCACGCGATCGGGCGCCTGGAAACTCCAACCCCTTCCGAAAATTTTCGTCAATATGGACAAAACGGGGCTGGCCGTTGGTTAACTGTCTACGCGGCCAGAGGACATGTTTTTCTGGTCATCGCCGGTTTACGCTTCGATACCGGATACGGTGATCATACGCATGGGCCCCGCTGGCAGACCCGGTCTCGACCGACGCGTGGCTACGTGCTCCGACACCCGCCTGGCCTGTAGGGGGAGGAGCTAGAACCTAGGATTTAGGAGGGCTAGGCGAACCAATCGTATAGGTCTTATTGGTCCCATAAGTTTCATCTATCTTTTCTACGACGCTTTCTCGAGACTGATCCGCCACTCCTAGCTCCTAAACTGACCCCTGATTCCTGATCACTGATTACTGAATAGACGCGCTTAGCAAAAAATGGTGCAATTCCTGCAAACTTTCTCGTCGGGGACATAAGATGGCAGTGGATGTATTCATCAGTTACGCGATCGCTGACAAACTCACCGCAGATGCCGCCTGTGCGGCTCTCGAATCAGCTGGAATCCGTTGTTGGATTGCCCCGCGCGATGTTCTGCCGGGGATGGATTACGCAGAGGCTATTATTGAAGCAATCGAAAAGTGCCGGGGAATGCTCCTCATTTTTTCCTCGAACGCAAATCGGTCGAACCAAGTGAAGCGTGAGGTTGAGCGCGCTGTACACCATGGTATTCCGATCATCCCGTTTCGTATCGAAGATGTACCACCGGCGCGGGCGCTGGAGTATTATATCAGCTCGCCGCATTGGCTTGATGCTTTGACTCCGCCGCTAGAGCAACACCTGAAGCAGCTCACCACGACAATTCAGATTCTGCTGGACCGAGCCAGCGGTCATACCAGTCAAGCGCCCATAGGGCGCCGCGAAGAAAAGTCGGCTAAGCCGGCCTCTCGACCTGCTCCGGTTGCCACTGGCCAAACCCCGAGTTCGAGCGGAACGCAGCCTGGAACCGGCGGCGGTGCGCCGCAGGCCGGTTTTTCTGGCCAACCGGGCTCGGTTCCTGGAGTGCCGGCTCCGGTGAAGCCAAAAGCTCCCATTGCGGTAATTGCCGTAATCGCAATCCTCGCTTTTTTGGTGATTGGGCTGGTTTGTTTCGGCTTGGTGGCTGCGTATGTGGTGAGCCAAGGCTTCAAGAAAGAACAGGTCGCCGTACAAACGCCGGGCCCAACCCCGTTTTCGCCCACGCCGAAGTCGCACGCAACCGAGAGCTCAACGCCGACCGACGTTGCCAGTGCGTTGGCTGCCGGTCAGGCGCATGAAACTCAAGGAGACTATCAGGCCGCGCTCAATGATTATACGACTGCGATCCGGCTCGACGGCAACAATGCTGATTCCTACAGCAAACGCGGCAATTGCTACAAAAATCTGGAGCAATACCCGCAAGCGCTAAACGATTACAACACGGCAATTCGTTTGCGGTCAGATAATCCCGACTATTACAATGACCGCGGAATCGTTTACTGGAAGTCGAAGCAGTACGACAACGCGATCGCGGACTACAACCAAGCCTTGCACCTCAACGGAAACGTTTCCCGAGCCTACAACAATCGGGGCCTGGCCTATTATGACAAGGGTAATCCCCAGCAAGCGCTGAGCGATTATGAGGATTCCATGAAGGCTGATCCCCAATATGCCGATCCCTATTACAATCGCGGCCTGCTGCACTATTACGCGAAGGAATACGATCCGGCGATTTCCGATTTCTCCGCGACTCTGGACCGCGAGCAGAAATATGCCAACGCTTATTACATGCGGGCCTTGTGTTACCAGACCCTGGGAAACTACAAGAAGGCGATCAGCGACTATTCCTATGCGATCGACATTAGCGACAACTTCTTGGATGCGTACAATAACCGGGGTCTCTGTTATGACGACCTGAAAGATATCGACCGCGCACTGGCTGACTATGACGAAGCAATTCGGAGAAGCCCGAGTTATATGTTGGCCTATTACAATCGGGGGATTGCTCTTTCTGAGAAAGGAAAGTCTGAGGACGCCATTAACGATTTCAATGAAGCGATCCGGCTTAATCCGAACTACGGTCGCGCGTACTACAACCGAGCAATGGCTTACCAGAAATTGGGACAGGGAGATAAGGCCAAAGCCGATTTCGCCGAAGCACGCCGTCTGGGAGTAACGGGGCCGAATTCGGGTAAATAAATAGGCGTAGCCTGGTCGCTCGGTCGGTGGAAGCCATCACCCGCAGGCACCCGGAAGAAATTTCGCAATAGCGGCCATCCTCCTTGTCTCTGTACGCGAAGTACCTAAACCCGAGGCACTTTTAGCGTGCGCTTTTCACGTTACCCCTGTATACGTAGAAAATTGGGTCCCATGGAGGTGGCATTGGCAGGACGTAAGGCACGCACTACCACCATGGAAACAATCTCCATCCGCAGCTTACAGGTGTTAATGCGCAGTCTGGAACGCATCCACGGCGCCGAAGGTTTGCGCGATTTTCCTCCAGCCGTCTTTAGCGCCCTCGGCGAATTGATCGAGGGTTGTCTATTCTCTTTGGACACGTTCAACCTCAAGACCGGAGAGGTGATTAGCGCCACGAGTGACAATGATCGCGTCTCGGGCCAAATAAAACAACGCCTGGTGGAATTGATCCCGACTCACCCGGTCATGCCGGCTGCCCGGAATGGCGCCAAAGGGGCAATTAAGTTGTCCGACTGTATCAGTCAGCGACAACTTGAACAAACGGCGCTTTACACAGACGTTTTTTTCCCGTTGGGGATCACTCACCAGACTGTGTCCACGCTTGATATTCCTGGACACATTGCAGGAATCACGGTGAATCGAGACAAAGATTTCACCGACGAAGAAGCGCTCTTGATCAGTTTGCTCGCCCCACAATTGGCTCTAGCACACCGGAACTTGCAACGCATAGAAGCCTTGAGGTGCGCGGCGGCTCAGGTCATTCCGGGTCCGGAAGATCTCGAACGGGTCGGGCTAACTCCGCGAGAGGCCGAAGTGCTGCACTGGGTCATGAAAGGGAAACAAGACGGCGTAATCGCCAGCATTCTTAAGATCAGTGTTCGCACCGTTCATCAGCACATCGCGCGCATCCTGCGAAAGCTGCAATCCGAGACCCGTGGTTCGGCCGGCTACGAGGCGATGGTTAAACTGAAAGACTTGGAGACAGTTCCGCCAACCGCCGATACTCTGTTAGCAGGTTGATCGTTAGATTCCGAGCTACGGCGCCGACCGCTCCGTGCTGCCGCACGACCAACACCGAAATACCCGCCAGCCGGGGTCGATCCAATTTTCCGCAGCGCATTGCGCACAAATATGGGAAAGGAAACCATGACTGCGGCCGCCCGCCTCGTAATGGTCCTCGGCTTCGGAGGATGTTCCGTTTCCGTTTGCTGGTCGAATTTTCCTTCCAAATGGGTCCGTACTACTTAGGTAGGTTTCTTCAGGATCAGCCATGGGATTGAGGGGATAACTAACCGCCGCTTTGGATGGTTCATGTTAGGGTTAGATTTTAACCATCAGGGCGTTTTCCTTGCAGCAGACTACCTCAAAACTCTGACCGAGAAATACGTACGATTACCTAGATTGTTCGATTTTCTTTTTCGCCGTTCCGTCGATTCCGTGGCGACCGAATGAGAGGTAATGCCGGGAATGCCCATTGCGGGGAGCCGCCTGTTGCGACGGTTAGCGGTCGTGCGACGCGCCGAGACGTTCTAAGGCGGCTCCCCTCCAGTCCCATGGCGTCGCGAGCGATGCCTTCTACGGCTATCCTTCTATATCAGCGCCGTCCGTGATCGGTGAGCTCAATCGGTAGAGCGGATATCGGCCATAGTTCTTGGCGAATTCAACTTGGCCGAGATAGTCAAACCCGAATCGGCACCGGTTGCCTCGCTTTTGGAGGTCAATCATCGCGTAAGAGACGAAGGCTTCCGTGGCCCAAACTTCGCCTTCTCGTACGATCGGCTCGATGCGTGCGGTGTGGCTTACATGCGATCCAGTGAAAGAAATTTGGCGAATGACAGGGTCAAGGCAGAGGATCACTGGTCCGGTATGCAGACTGATCCTGAGGTTTAGTGAAGCCGTTAACTCTCGACGCCACGTTCCTTGTTTCAGCGTTTCTAGCAGGCGGAGCGCGACATTGCCCGCCGATACCGGTTCATCGAATACGAAATAAATAGCGTCTCCCCATGTATTGGTTAGGACCGGGCGCGGCGCCTCTGAGATCAACGAGGAAATCATTCCCAGGAATTCGGGGGCGAAGTGCTTGATCTGGTTTTCGGGGATCTTGCTGTAACCGACTACGTCGGCAAACAGGAGGGTTTTTACGGTCTGTTGGCCTTCACTAACAGTGATTTCTCCGAACGAGATCCGGTCAAACTTCTCGTTCTTTGGTTTGGCTTCAGTGATTTTTTCCAGGTCAATCACTTCGACCGCGCGACCTTTCGTGGTCCAGAAATCTACAAAGCTGGAAGTGCCGCCCAGACCGTCTCCGCGCCGGCCGTCCCAGACCGCCATGGGCCTGACATCGGAGCCTAGTTTTTCGGACCGGAACAAAGCCATTCCGTTCATGCAGTCGTTGCAGTAGACGTACCCAAGGTTTCCGCTGGGAGCGCCTTGTTGTGAAAGATAGGTGACCGAAGTGGCATCTTCCAGGGCTCGATCGAACCGCTGCTCCCACTCCTGGCCGGCAACTAACACGCTGGTCTGTTTGAACTCTTCCTGTCGCCAAGGTAAAACCACCTGGATATCAGCTTCTCGTGCCAACATTGCGTCGATGAAAAGGAGGTCCGAACCGCAGGCCGCCGATGAGATCCCGATGCGAGCGTCAACGGAATCCAAGGCTCGGCGTATCTGTTCTGCGACGGCCTCCGCGAACTTGCCCGGGAAACGTGGGACATCTCTCCCCGGCGCATCCACCATGTGACCGGAGAAAATGATGACGTCCGGCACACGAAAAATTCTTTTGAGAACGCCGAAATGCCAATCCAGCGATTCACAAATTCGCTTGGCTTGTTCGCTGGTGGAGCTGAGATCTCCCCAGCCCCGCTTTTGGTGTATGAGCTGGGAGTACTTCTGGTAATACTCAAAAGTCGGTTGAGTGATCTCCCCTACATCGGCGCTTAGGACTAACTCGGCTTCGGCGATCGAGGCCAGAGCCCAGTAATCGTCGGGCTTAGACGTCAGCGAGTTGAGGCAAAGCCGTTTCACCTCTCCGGCTAATCGACGGGCGGCTTCCCGGTCGTTCAGCCAGAGTGATAAAGTGCAGGCGTTAACCGCGGGATAGTATTCACCGTTCACCGCGTAAGCCTGCAAATAGTAGGCGCGCGCCCGTTCCAGGAATTTTTGTCGAGCTGGTCCGGGAAATTTGGCCAGGTCTTTGTAAGTTCGTCCCAGCGCGCTCAACGATTTATCATCGTCGGCCCGGATCGCTAACAGATCTCGCAAGATCTTTTGCGCTTCTCGAATCGAGCCCAACCTCGACAAAGCGATCGCTCGTTCGCGGGCCAGGTCGATTTGTTGAGCTGTTACTATTTCCGGGAACTTGTGTCGGAAGGCTGTCTCCAGGCTGTCACTGCCCTCGCTGGCGATTTCCAGAGCGATCAGATTTTCGCCGAGTTGAGTCGCCGCTTTCGCCAAACGAGTGTAGACGGAGCTATCCTTGCTGAACCGGTGCGTGATGTCAGGTCGATCGACCTCCTGATATTCGGAAACCAGGCGAGGGAACCATTCAGAACGCGCATACCAAAATCTGCGAATTCCGCGAACGGACTTCAGCGCGGGCATGAGCTCGTCCAGGATAGGCATCTAGCGCTGAACCATCGCGTGTAGCTGCCTTGGTTGCAAGGGGAGGGGATCCGGCGAATGGGCGAGTGGAGCGGGCGGGCATCCTGGAGTTCTGGGGGTGCAAAGGTCGGATGGGATCTATATGACCTATAGGACTGATGGGACGGCGACCTATTGGTCCTATAGTCCCATAGGTCCTATCCGTTCTCGGAGCCCCTGAACGTGTTCTTGCGCACAACCGCCGTTACGCCCCTTCTCTTTGTCGCCCAGGCGCCTCCGCTAGCTTCCGTCTGCCGCGAACTTCTCGCGGATCGCCATGATCAAGAAGCTGTCCTGGTGGCGGACCACCTGTGCACGCAAATAACAGACGCCGCTAACCGCCTTAGCCCGGTTGTGCAACGTGAAAGAGACTTTGAAACTAACGTCATATCGGTCTCCCTGGTTCGTAACATTGACCAACGGCGTACCTAACAATTGATATTCGCGAGACGGCCACTTGTGATTGTAATCCAGCAACTCCCGCAAAATAGATTCGCGCGTGCACTGTCCGTTTTCGAAATAGTCGCAAGGCGAGGCGTAATAGTCGGTCTGACCTTCACCCGAGCCGATTCCCCCGGCTCGAACAAACTCCGCGATGAAATGCGCCAGGGATCCGTTGTCTTCATTGTCTGTGTACGTCGTGGTACTGGTTTCCCCTTGGTCCGCTACGATCAGTACGGTTGAGCCTTTGGCTGACTGAAAGACTTGTTGGTCGGTCAACACCTCTTGCCGGTTGGAGAGCATGAAATTGGGAATCACTTTGCGGATAAGTGCTTCAGCTTCGTTGATCGGAATTGCGAAGTTGATCCGCTCCGGTAGCAGTGAACCGTTCTCTTTTGCGTACTGGAGAGAGTTGATTTTCGCGACAACGATGCCCACCACCTCTCCGTGATTGTTGAGCAGTGGCCCCCCGCTGTTACCCGGATTAACATTGGCGTCGATCTGGAATAAGCGTGTGCTGCTGTTACGTCCCTCTCTCACCGCGTTAACCTTACCGTCTGATGCCGAAAGCGCCGTTCCGAGCTCGCCTGGCAACGGATAGCCTAACACCGTGACGGAATCGAGGACCTGGACCGCTTCGGAGGAGGCGATCGGTAGCGCGGTCAAATTACCAAGCGATACCTGCAGGATCGCGAGATCTTTCTCCTGGTCGGTGGTGACTAGGCGAGCGGCGACCGCCTGACGTCCCGGAACGGTGATCGTAATTCTAGTCGCATTCTTGATGACGTGGTAGTTCGTTAAGATGTAACCGTTCTGTTGAATGACGAAGCCGCTGCCGCACATTGACGCAGCCGCTGCTGAACACAGCCAGAAACAAAGAAGGATACCGCCAAGCAATGTCGCTGGCTCGGGATACCACCAGAACAATGGTCGGCTTTCCGGTGCTTTCTGACTGGAGATGAAAGTATCCGTTGGCATAAGGAGAGTCGTAAAAGATTCGGTCCTTACCGGATAGACGCGGCCGGAGCGGCCGATTGCAGAAAGGCAGGAACGGTAGGGACCAGCTCCTGCTCGTCCGTTGGTGGGGCGAGGTTGAATAACCGAAGAGCTTCACCGGAGCTGCTCTCTTTCGTTGACCCCGCAGTATGGTTAGGAAGTTAAACGCCTCGAGCCGTGGTCTAGCACATCTCCCCGGTTCGCCGCTCCGATCGGCCAAACCGCAGGTCTTTTACAGCAAAGATTTTATCCTCCGCCAAAGTCGCAAGATCATTTGGGAGCCTCGCCCCACCAACGGACGAGCGGGAACTCATCTCTACCCCGAAGCCTACCGGGGCACATTGGGAGCGAGTAGCGTCGAGAACTCCTGTTCGTCCCAGGGCTTGGCCAGCTGGTGCAGCAAAGATTTTGCTTGGAGGGGAGCCAGATCCGGATAGATCGACAGAATCCGAGAAAGAAGAGCGGCTCCGTGCGGTGCAGCAAAGCTGCTACCGTGCATCCGGCGTCGCTTACCGCCTTTCCAGGCAGCCTCAAAGCCCGTGCCACGCGCTACGAATTCAACCAGATTGCCCGGCTTATAGTAGAAATCCTCTTTATCTTTTAGTTCACCGTAATTGACCGTGATTACGGAAGGGAAATAGCCAGGCCATTCCGGCCGGGTGTAATCGTAATTGTTACAAGCCGCGACCACGTGGACGCCTCTTAAATAAGCCTGATCAACCCAGGCTTTGTATCGATGTATGTGTTCCGCCACTCCACAACCGAAGCTGCAGTTCAGAATTTTATAACCGCGGTCCAATGCCAGATTCACACCCTCGCAGATTACATCGGTGCGAGAAGCATTGTTTTCATTCAGAACCCGGAAACTACCGATCTCTGCTTCAGGAGCCAATGACCGGATAATCGCGGCCACCGCTGTCCCGTGCCCGAACAGATCTGTGCCGTCCCCAGGCCGAACGACCAGTTGTAGGTCGCTGCCGATCACATGAACATCGTCTGTTAATTGCAAACCGGTTAGGTCCGGATGACTAGTCTCGATGCCGGAGTCGATCACCGCAATTTTGATGTTTTTGCCGGTGCCAGTCCTCAGCGCTTCATGAGCTTGCTCGACTGTGACCCAAGAGCTGGTTTTCATCAGTTTGCTTCCCAACCGATGGCGCTCCGCAGTAGCTGGTAGTTAAGCAGGTCGGTGAGGACTAAAGCGGCTCGTTTGACCGCATCCAGGTTACTCATGCTAAAACCGCCTGGTGGTTCTGCGACTGGTACCGAACGCCCATCCTGATTCCGAACATTGATCAACTGGACACAAGAGATGACCCCGCGGCAGGCGTCTAAAATATAAAACGGCGCCACAATCATGGCGTACGTGGTAACGCGTAGTTTCTCGTCCAGCAGGCCGCTGTGAAGTTCATGCCGGTAAACGTCGTTCTCGGCAAAGCCTTGTTCACTGATGAACGAAGTACTGACGATGCCCGCGCTAAGCGGTTGCTTAAACCCCATTATGTCGGCGGCGTGCGGACCTGAGGCATGAGAGACCACCAGGTGTTCCTTTGATTGATCCAGGATCCATACGCTTCCCTCATCGGCGCGTACCGCTGTGAAGACGTCTTGGAGCAAACTCCCGGAGCGGAAATCCAGCAAACTAGGAAAATTCTCCGGGGTGATCAGGTCCGCCATTTTCTGTAGGCGTTCTTTCAGTGAAGTACGGAGGGGCGCAAAGCGTTCGTCCGGCAGGAAATTAAGGCGGGTAGACATCGTGACGTGAGAAGTGAGAGGTGAGAGGTGATAAGTGGCCGGCGCTTATACTCTACGGTCACGAGCGCTTCCCGCTAGTTATTGGGTATTTAATCACTCAATTTGAAGAAAAAGGTCAAGCGGGAGGAGCTAGTAGAGCGTATAGGCGGCATTCCTATTAATTCAATAGATCCCATAAATTCCATTTGCTCGTCACAGGACTGCAGTAGCCCGGGCGAATAGGTCCCATATCGATTCACAATCGAAACCTCATAGCTCCTTCCTCTTTTTGCATAGACTTTCTTGTCAGCATTGCTATCCTGCCCGCCTCAGTGTCGGTATGGCGAACCAAGACGATTTGACTATCGCCCAGGCGGCGCTAGGGGGCGATTCAGCGGCTGTCAATGCAGTCCTGGAAGAGTTACCTTACAGCTTGGCTGTCCTTCTCTCGAAATGTACTGACTCAGATTCCGAAGAAAAAGCCCGCGAAATTATCGAAGACCTCCCCGGTGACCTGCTAGCCGGTGTCGACCGTGACGGTAAAACCGTCAAGCTTTTAGAGATGTATCAAGGTCGCGCTTCATTGAGGTCATGGATTACAGTTGTGGCTCTGTCTCGATTGAAAAGCTGGTGGCGCGGTCCGGGCTATCGGAAGCGCGAAAGAGGAGTTGAGCCGCAACAGGAGCAAGGTGTTTCACTGGCGGAAAGAGGCAATGGATCGGAAGGAGAGGCGCATGATAGTTCGGATGTGCTGGCCCTTTTAGCCGATGCCTTATCTGATAGCTTGAGAAGCCTGACCCCTCGGGAGTCGGTCTGTCTCCGTCTAGTCTATTTACATGGCGTTGAGCAACAACGTCTCGCCAGAATGTTTGGCTGTCACGCGGCTACCATCAGCCGCGACCTTGACCAGACCAAAGCGGCCATTAAACGGCGCTTGCTTTGGAACCTCAAATTGCTTGATCCTTTCTTAGAGATTACTTGGAATGATTGTGTAAGGCTTTGCGCATCGGAATCGATTTCGATTTTCGATAGTTTTTGAGACTGCACGGCAGATTTGGACATGGACGAAGAAGATCAATTCAGGGCCTTGTTTGGGCTCCTGGAACGGTTGGAAAGCGAGGTAAGCGGTCGATCGGCTGAATCGCTCGATCCCGGGATGGAAGCAAAAATCCGCGGTTTAGCCGCCGGAACGCTCGACGAAAATAATCGTGAAGAGGTCCTGCAGGCGCTCTCCAGCAACCGAGCCGGCCTGGAATTGCTGGCCTCATGTCTGCGCGATTAGGCGCTAAGGCCTAACCAAATCGTCCTCGTACTCGTCGTCCTCGTAGAGGTTTTGCCCACAGCTTGCTCGACGTAGCCTCCCGAAGTTTCAGACGACGGGGCGCAGTTGGGAGTACGAGAACGATGGACCAGTGGGCCCCTGCTCGAACGTCCTACAGATTTTCTGCAATCAGCGCGTAACCGGCACTCCTTCTTAGGGAGCAAATCCTTGTTTCCCAAGGAAAAATTGAAATGAATGCAATTCGTACGTTGAAGGACCGGGAGCAATTTCGGGCGCTTCTCCGTTTTTCGGATGACACCTCTCCGGACGTGTTTGGCCGAATGGCCGGGGATATTCCGGCTGACATCGATGAACGCTTGAGGGCGCTCGCGGATGGGGCGCTAAGCTCTAAAGAACAAAAGTATCTGCTTGAAGAGCTCGTCAGTAGCCCGGAACTGCTTGGGCGATTGGCCCAATATCTCCAAGATAAAGTGTCGCGGGACGATCTATAAACCGGCGCGGCATTTTTGGATTGAGGACAAATTCGTGCAACTGTGCTTGTCGACGAACGTCCTTTGTGGTGACCGCATCGGTTGGTGTGCTGCTGTGCTCAGGCAATTTTTGGCCTGAACAATGAAGCAGCGATCTGACCGAGCGGAGCGACCCAGTTTTATTTAATGACAGAAGAACAACAGTTTCGAGCCGTACTCGGTTTACTTGGGAGGATGGCCGGCGAAGTCTCCGGCCGGATCGCCTTGGATCCCGAGTTAGACGACCGTCTACGTTTATTGGCGGAGGGCTCATATGCCAGGAGCCAACAAGAGCAAGATGCTATTCTCGCTGAAATCGTCACCGATTCAGAAGCCCTGGGCCATCTGGCCGAGCTCTTAAAGCGATAAGCCGCAGGTTGTAATCGGCGCGCTCGGACAAACGGCCGAGTGACCAGTAATCAGTATCTGATTGTCGGCCAATTTCTGAACTGATTACTGACTCACTGATTACTGATTACTTTTGGGAACGAAGCTGCCAACGATTTGCGTCTCCCGGGGGGACCTAATCTCCGTGAACAACACTCCAGATGGTATTCAGCGCGTTACCCTCGAGCCGATTGTTGACGTATAAGAAGAGCGGTTCGACTTCTTCGGGGCGGAGGTCAAAAATCAGCCGACGAGCTGTGCTGCGCGCGTCTTCGTTTACTTCGCGGGTTTCGGCATAGGGGCTAAAAATCTGAACTGCCCGTTCGTACGGTCTTCCCCGTCGCAAAAGAAACCGGGCCACTCGAAAATCCGCGGTGAAAATGCCGGGATTTTTAAGCTGTTCGCTGACTTCCGGCATGTAGGACCATTGGCTTAGAACGTGAGCTACTCCATGTTTAGACAACAGCTCCAAGTAACCAGCGGTAAGGAATTTTTCGGTCCGGATTTCGACCGAATAAGGCCAGCCCGGTGGCAGAGCCTGAAGAAAGTTGTCCAGCTGCACCAGAAAGTCATCTTCGCCGTTGAAATCGCCGGGGCGAAATTCAGCAAACTCGAAGACCAAAGATCCGATTTGCTCGCGGTAGGGTTCTAGAAGTCGAAGGAATGAGTTGTAGCAGAGCTCGGCATTCAAAAAATTTTGATTCAACTGACCCTTCCGGTCACCGAAACGCGGCAACTTAGGAAAGCGTCGAAGAGTGATTTCATCGGTAACTTTCCAGGTGAATTTGAAGCTGCTGGGGACCTGGCCAACGAGCTTTTCTAGATAGCGTTCTTCGGGAAATCGATAATAGCCGGCATCGACACAAACGCTTGGGAAATACTGGCTGTATTCGTACAGACATTCCTGTTCGAACCGGGCTTTTGAGAATCGGGAACGGTTCTCGTAGTTAGCCCGATCGTAAAGCATCCCCAGCCAGCCTTCATATTTCCATGAAGACGTGCCGATGAAGATTTGAGCTTGGGCCAAGGCCTTCAGGCGGGCAGCCATACGGTCCCGATCGAAAACCGCAAACAGGTCAAGCATGAGGTACGGTCGACAAGGGCGGCAGCGGCGTCAATGCAGGAGCTAGCTCCTAGCTCCTTCCCGTCCCGGCTCGTCGATTTTTATGTGCATAGAGTGCGCTTGAAGGTTACAAGTAACCAAATCCTTCCCTGTTCGTCTTTTCTCGTGAGCACGCTATGAAAAAACTGCTTTTAATTTTAGCGCTTGTATTCGCCGTCAACCTGGCCTCCCAAACATCAGCAAAAGCCGGATGGTGGATCGGTTTTCCTTTGCCCATTCCGGTTCCGGTACCCGCTTATTATGGTCCTGGCCCCGGTTGGGCCGGTCCGGGCTACTATGGCGCCGGTTATTATTGGGGGCCTTACGGCTACCGGTACTACGGGCATCCCTATTGGCGCGGTCGTTATTGGAACCGCGGGCGCTGGTACTATAGGTAAGCTTCGCAGCGAATCCGTCCGGATCGTCTGGCGGATTTGACCTTTGCCCGGAAAATGTAACAGGGCTCAGCCCGGGTTAAAATCCCGGGCTTCCTGCTCTGTCTAACGTCACAACGTCTGAGCTAAGAATCCGCCGTCCACTCGTAAATCCATTCCCGTTACGAAGCTGCTTGCGGCTGGGCTAGCCAAAAAGACAGCTGCTCCGGCCAATTCGTCCGGCTGGCCAAATCGCTTCATCGGAGTGTGATTGAGGATAGCGCCACCTCTTTCGGTGGGAGTGCCGTTCTCGTTGAAAAGAAGGCGACGATTTTGCTCTCCGGGGAAAAACCCAGGCGTAATGGAATTCACTCGGACCCCGTAAGGCGCCCACTCGCGGGCGAGGAACTGAGTCAGGTTGAGCAGGGCCGACTTGGCGGCGGCGTAAGCCACCACCCGCGATAAAGGGACATGGGCCGCGATACTGGCAATGTTGATTATACTGCCCCGGCCAGCCTCTTTCATAGCGGCTCCGAACTCTTGACAAGGCAAGAAAGCGCCAGCGGTCAAGTTCAGATCAAAACTGGTGCGCCAGTCGTCCGCTGGAATCTTTTCAAAAGGCAGGTCGGCGGTGACGGTGACTTTAGGATCGTTCCCTCCGGCCGCATTCACCAGGACTGTGGGCGTCCCCCATTGTTGGATGATTTTCTCTTTCGCGCTTCGTAACGAGTCTCGATCCAGTGCGTCGGCGAGAAAAAAATCAGCGATGCCGCCCTGATCTCGGATTGCTGCAACTCTAGCTTGACCGTGTTCCGTGTTCCGCCCGAGCACAGCGACGCTAGCGCCAGCGCCGGCCAACGCTTGGCCAATGGCTCCGCCGAGGACTCCCGTCGCCCCGATGACCACTCCCACCTGGCCGGTAAGATCAAACAAATCCTTCTTCATGATTCTTTCAGTGGATCACGTCCGCCGCGAAATTTCACCACAAAGACGCAAGGGACGCGAAGATCGAATCTTGCGTTGCCCCCATACTACTTGCCAATTCATTCCGCCTTTGGTGCAGGTCAGGATTGCTCCTTAGGTATAATTGCGGCTGTCTGGTTTCGGATCAAAGGTCAACTTTGTCTCTCAATCTTCGTGCGCTTTGTGTCCTTGGCCGAGGAAGCTGAAGGGGGAGACGAGGCGAAGTCTGCTTTGTGGTGAAATCCTCTGCGTCTCTGTGGTGAATTCGGTTGCTAAAACCCGGTAAGCGATTAGAGGCTTTCGCAGCTCAGAGAGTTCAATCGAAAAACGCTTATGAAACTCGAAGGTAAAACGGTGCTCATCACAGGGGGAGGCCAGGGTATTGGCCAAGGGATTGCTTATCGGCTAGCCGAAGAAGGCGCAGATATTGTCATCGACTATGTAGGGAACCCGCAGCCGGCGAACGACACCGTCGCTCAAATCCAGAAAAGAGGACGCCAAGCTCTGGCGGTACAAGCCGACATTTCATCGGTCGACCAGATTCACGCTATGATGAAGCAGGCAATCGACCACTTCGGCGCTGTCGATGTGCTTATTAACAACGCGGGTGTGGAAAAGCATGCCTCGATCTGGGAAGCGTCCGAGCATGACTACGATTTGGTTTTGAATATCAATTTGAAAGGCGCCTTCTTCGCCAGCCAAGCGTTTGTTCAGCACCGCATGGCCGTGAAAAAGCCGGGCAAGATTATTAATGTCAGTTCCGTACACGAAGACCTGCCGTTCCCGCATTTCACGTCGTATTGTGCCAGCAAAGGCGGGATGAAAATGATGATGCGAAACCTTTCGATCGAATTGGCGCCTTACGGAATCACGGTCAATAACATTGCCCCCGGCGCAATCGAGACACCCATCAACACCGCACTTCTGAATGACCCGGCTAAATTGAAGGCGCTGCTCGAGAATATCCCGCTCGGCCGCCTGGGACAGGTGAATGATGTCGCCGGGGTAGCGGCTTTTCTGGCTTCGTCGGACTCCGATTATATTACCGGTACCACCATCGTCATCGACGGTGGTCTGACCTGGAACTATAGCGAGCAATAAAAGTTAGTGAGAAGTGTGCCCTTGAACCCGGTGAAAGGTGAAAAGTGACAGGCGATCGATCTAGCGCTCGATAACCTATCACGTTTCACTGTTCACTTTTCACCGGGCTCAAAGGGTACGCCTCCCACACTGCAGAGTCATGGATTTCATTAGTGCCCACGCCCCGCAAGAAACGGCGGATTTATTGGCCTCATTCCTTTCCGGCAAAGGAATGAAGATTTTTGCCAGGATCGATCAAGCGGCAGAGGCGGCTGCTGTTGGCTTAGAACTGCGGCCCACCATCCTCCTCCTGTTCGGGAATCCCAAGGCAGGAACACCATTAATGGTACAATACCCAAATCTAGCGCTGGATCTTCCGTTGAAAGCCTTGGTTTGGGAAGAAGCCGGTCAAGTGCACGTGACCTTCACGAGCCCGGAGGAATTAAAAGCACGTTATAATTTACCGATCACGCCGTTTGAAGCCGTACCAGGTCTGCTTAAGAGTGCCCTGGGCGCAGGTTAGGGACGAGACCTCGCTCGTCCCTACGTAAGTCTTCTCTAACGAGGGTGTGTGGTCACTTGCTAAACGTTAGTGCGCTACAAAGTGTTATTGGGCTCTTCCCGCGTTATATCGATCGGAATTTCCACAATCAACAAAATTATCCACTTTAAAAAGCTCGAGGTAGGGGGTGCATGACTCTTGGAAGAAAGCCCTCGTCGGAAGTGGCTTGGGTGATTGGTCATCGAGTACTCATGCATCCTGTGACAATCGGACGCAGTCTTAGCATTGAGGTGCAGGAAGCCAGTAGCGATGGCGGAGGCACGACGTCGTCCTTTTTTTGGTGGTCGCCAGCCGCCTTATCACAGCGAAGGTCAGATCTCCCACGTTAGGGCCGTCTCCGCGCGTTCAAGCGAAGCAAGCCGGGGACGCGTCGCATGGCGAACCGCGTGCATGCCTCCCATCACGTTGGTCAGACGTTCGAACCCTTCGGTCTCCAGGAGGCTTGCCGCAATCGAACTGCGGTAACCGCTTCCACACAAAATGATCAGGGGCGCATTATGAGCAAAACCCGCTGAACGTTGCGCAAGTTTCGGCAACGGGATATTCACTGCACCCTCCAGGTGGTCCTGGGTCCATTCCGGCACGGACCTGACATCCAGAACCGTCGGCCGATTCCCATTCTCTAACAGTTCAGCAAAATCTCGTGCTCCGATCTGTGTGATTTGCAGGGTCTCGCCTAAATCGTCTGCTGGAACGAAGCCCAGGACGTGATCAAATCCGATCCGGGATAGTTCGAGCCGGGCGCGTTTTACTTCCGATTCATAGTCGGCCACTAATACGATCGGCAGGTCAGGGTTAACGAAGAACCCGCACCAAACCGCGAACGAGGGACTAGCAATCCCAATATTCAAACTGCCGGCAACATGAGCATCGCCAAACAAAGCTGGGGCCCGTAGATCCAGGACGGTCGCGCCTTCCTGCCTGAGTGCCGCGAATTC
>JAFAZK010000135.1 GCA_019239825.1 Verrucomicrobiota bacterium
CATGCGCGGGCTTCAGTTGATCCGCATGGAGAGCTCGACGTCCTCCGCGAATGGCGTGGACAGGTAGCCATTTGCAGGCGAACGCACGAGCGCCAGGTAGTCTGGACTATCATCGGCATTGTCGGCTAGGACAAACGCGCCCGGCCTGAGCCGGCTTTCCACCAAGCTCAGGATCTCCGGATAGAGTGCCTTGGCGCCGTCGAGCAGTAGCAGATCGATGGTTTCGGGGAGATCGACACTCAGCGTCTGCAGGGCGTCCCCCTCTCGGATTTCTACGAGGTCAATGAGACCGCCGGCGGTCAGATTTTCCCGGGCACGAGCTAGCTTGGACGGCTCGAACTCGCTAGTGATCAGGCGCCCGCCGCCATTGTCCCGCAGTGCTGCGGCGAGATGCAGGGTTGAGATGCCAAATGAGGTGCCAAATTCGACAATCGTTCGCGCTGCAGAGCTTCGCGCCAACATGTAGAGCAACTTCCCGGTCTCTCGCGAGATGGGAAGCGGAAGATCTTTGAGGCGCCCATAGAGGTCGAAGTAATCGGTCTTGCTTCGCATCAGGCGCCCGCGCTCTTCCGCGGAAAGAGCCTGAAAAGCAGGGCTCGTCTGTGGCGACGCAGCAGCGGCTTCTTCGAACAAGCGATTCAGCAAAGGTGCCAGCGGTGCGGTGGTCAGGGTTGTAATTTTGGTCATATAAGTCACGTTGATCTTCGATCTCGGATGGGCACATCGTTGCGCCTGACCAAAAATACGACTAAAGATCCAGCTCCACTATTCGCGTTATTTTCGTGCTCTCATGACCCATCGCCGAAGCGCTCAAATCTCCTCGCGAAAACGGCCCAAACAAGCTCGTTCGACTGAACTCGTTTCTACGATTCTTGAAGCTGCCGCTCAGGTTTTGGAGAAGGATGACGCCAAACGTTTTACCACGGCACGCGTAGCTGAGAAGGCCGGAGTCAGTATCGGCTCCGTGTATCAATATTTTCCCAACAAGGCGGCGATCCTCTTTCGGTTACAAAGCGAGGAGTGGCGCCAGACGAGCGATTCGCTGCGCGCCATCCTCGAGGACGTGCAGAGATCACCGCTTGAACGGCTCCGGAAGCTCGTTCACGCGTTCGTCCGTTCAGAATGCGACGAGGCTAAGATGCGAGATGCGCTTAACCACGCCGCTCCTCTCTATCGCGATGCGCCGGAGGCGCAAGAAACGCGAGTGTCAGGAGGCCATACCATGCAGATCTTCATCTCCGAATTGTTGCCCACGGCCTCCGAAACGACTCGAGCATCGGCTGGTGATCTGATCACGACAACGCTCAGCCTGGTCGGGAAACATTTTTCGGAAAAGCCTCGAACTCTATCCGAGATCGAAGCCTACTCCGAGGCCATGGCCGATATGTTTTGCGCCTACGTCGACAGACTGCAAGTTCCACAAGACCGCTAGCGGCCCGCCGTTTGCCTAAGAGCTGGCACGGAAATTCTTTATAAGGCTCCAATGCCGAGTGGCCGATTTTCGTCGCGAAGCGGCTATACAGAACAGCCCAAGGCTTTAGCCCTGGGTAATTGCGCACGGGAATGCGCCTCGAAAGAGGCGCCCGAGGTTTGGGTCGTTCTAGCAAAAAACGTATCGATTCGGCCGGTTGCGTAGGGTGCCACTCTCAGCATCTCTGAAAAGGGACAGGTCAACCATTCAAGCGAAGCGCACCTACAGAGGGATGTCGAGCCTGAAGCCAGGACTACCGGTTTTCAGATTAGATACTTTGATACACAATATCTTTGTGTTATTAAGTTCTCACCGTTAATGCGGCAGCCACGAATCAAGGGTCAAGGACAGAGCTTTTACCACTGCGTATCGCGAGTAGTAGACGGGCGATTCCTGTTTCAAACCCAAAGCCCGGGTTCGGCCGAAGCCGAGTACTTCGTCCACCTGATGCGGCGCTTGGAGAAGGCCTGCTGCGTGGAAGTGCTAACCTATGCTTTGATGTCCAATCACTTTCATATCTTATGCAAGGTGCCGGAGCAACGAAGCCTCTCCGACCAGGAGTTACTGCACCGTATCGAGCTGGGCTACGGGCCAGAGCGGCGCACTCAGGTGGCTGAGCAATTGGCCGCCTACGGCAAAGAGGAAAGCTTACGTGATCAGGCGCAACAGCTCAGGAAGCATTACTTAGACCGGCTCTTTGATGTATCAATTTTTATGAAGGAACTCAAAGGCCGCTTTGCCCAGTGGTACAATCGGCGCCATCACAGATACGGTGTTCTGTGGGCGGAGCGTTTTAAGAGTGTCTTAATCGAGGAGGGCCAAGCCTTGAGTGCGGTCGCTGCCTATATCGATTTAAACCCGCTTAGGGCAGGGTTATGTGAGGATCCCAAAGACTACCGTTATTGTGGCTATGCCGAGGCGATCGCTAAGAACTCGGCTCAAGCCAAACTGGGCTTGCAGGTCGCATTAGGTCTAGGTTCAGAGTGCAGTTGGCGGGAGGCGCGCCGCGAATATCGCAGGCTGCTTTTCCAAACCGGCACGGCCGCTTCCAAAGCCGGAGCAGTCATAGGTGTGGAGCTTTCCCAGAAAGTTCTTCAAGAACAGCACGGCGAGATTCCGCTCGCGGAGCTTTTGCGTTGCCGTATCCGCTATTTCACCGATGGAGGCATCCTCGGTAGCCAAGCCTTTGTGCGAGAGCAATTCGCCCGCTCAAGACAAATGGTTGCTCCTTCCCAGACCGATCGTGGGTTCCGGCTACGCTTGACTGCCTGTGGCCATATCTGGGTACTCCGCAATCTCCGTCTCCAGCCGGTCGGCTAGCTGAGCAATTCCAGCCTGCGTGCAGCCCGAGCAACGATTCCGTACTAGTCCGGCGACTTATGACTTTTCCCCGGAGCTCTGGCCAACAGTCACGGCGGTTTTTCCTTAACCGCCTGAGCACGCCCACCGAGCACTCCTAGCAAAAGACAGGTCAATTCTTCGAGCAAAGCCCATCGAGGCCCGCAATATTAATGTCTGTTCAACTATCGACCTGTCCCTGATCCGGTTACGGCGTCCCTGATCCGGTTGTGGCTGTGTAACTGTTGTGCGAACGGAGCTTGAGCCAGCTCCCCGACAAATCGCAGGGAGCTGATCCCCATTGCCGTCCTTTAACTAGCGCCGACAAATCTGATTCACTTTTCGAAATATGATAGGATGTATGAAATGGAGGGGGTGAACATAGCGACACTACATTTGATGATTGGATTACCCTGCAGCGGAAAAACCACCTACGCCCGTCAGCTGGCCGGGGAGACTAATGCGCTCGTGCTGACCCTTGATGTTTGGCACTTGAAGCTGTTTGGTGATGATAGCGGGGAAGAACATCGCGATGAACACAATGAAAGACATGAGCGCGTTGAAAAGGTCATGTGGGACGTTGCGAAACACGTCTTGGAAATCGGCGGCGATGTAGTTCTTGATTATGGCTGTTGGGCGCGGGTGGAGCGTGATGACTACAGAAACAGGGCGAAAGAGTTAGGTGTAAACTTCAAGCTGCACTATATGGACGTCCCGTATTCCGAATTATACCGCCGTTTGGAAGAACGAAATCGAAACCGCCCTGACGACGTGTTCGAAATTTCCAAAGCGGAAATGGATAGATACATCACTATTTTCCAACCGCCGACCGCAGACGAGCTTGCCTAAAAGGCATACGCCTGATATGCAAACAAGGTCCCTTTTCCAAGGGACAGGTCAATCGTTCGAGGATTGGCGTCCAGGCAAATTTCGGAGGACAACTCGATCGGTTATTACGACTGCAACGGATAGTGCCTGTTAATGAGGAGATCATGTTTAAGGCGCATGGCTTATCGAGAGCGGCCGGAAAGTTGCGGCGCACGTTCTATCGACCTGACCCCATTATCGCTGCGAACTGCGATTCATTATGGTCTCACCGTTGTTAGCCGAAATCGAGACAACTAGCAGAGGGCTGGCGTAGAGGTCTTCAATCCCTGGACGGCCCGGCTACGATAGACGCCAGCTCGTCGTCGTGGACGGATCTGATCGCCCAGTGTTGCCCAGATCTCACAGATGAAATATCCAGCGACTAGACAGAACCCGCCGACAGACCGGAACCGACCTCGCGGAACTTGCATGCTTCCTCGATGGAAATAACGCCGGCCGCGGCTTCCCGGACTGCCCGCTCGAACAGAGATGCTTCACCGCGACGTTCGAGCATCCGTTGCATATGTAAGGCCGGTGCGCGTTCTTGAATGGCGATTTTCACTTCGTCGTCGACGATCAACGCTTCGAAAATCGCTTTCCGGCCACTTACCCCGGTTTTGCGGCAGAAATCGCACTTACGGCCGCGCCGGACAGCGTTTACTCCGCCTAACCATTCCGGCTTGATTCCGAGCCTGACCAGGCGTTCCTCAGACGGCACGGGTTCCTCGATGAAACAACGGGGACAGAGCTTTTTAACTAACCGCTGCGAGATCGCCAGCTTGAGGCTGTCGGCAACCATGAAGGGTTGGGCTCGAAAGAGGAATAGCCGGTTAGGAACTTCACAGGCCGAGTTGGTATGCAAAGTCGAGATCGCTCGATGGCCGGAAGAAGATAACCGCATCAAGGCTTCAACACTTTCTTCATCGCGGATCTCTCCCATCATAACCACGTCGGGCGCCTGCCGCAGAATCCCTCGGGCCCACATGGCAAAACTGTACGGACCATCGTCATCGACCTGAGTTTGGCTGACGTTCTCCAGAAAAACCTCGATGGGAGACTCCGCAGTCAGGACGTTGTTTTTAACCGCATCAACAAAACGCAGAATACTATAGATGGTCGTCGTTTTTCCGGAACCGGTCGGTCCGCACAAGATCAGGAGCCCATGATCTCCCTCCATCAGATCCTTGATTGCGCTGACGTAGTGTGCCGGCATACCCAGATCGGACAACGATTTCACGCTACGTTCGTCACGCTGCAATCGGAGAACAGCTTGTTCCCCCTGCGCTTGGTAGGAGGTGTTGACCCGAAAATCGTATCGTTGGTCGCCGATTTTTATCGGGAAAGAACCGTCCTGCGGTAACCGTACGTATTGGATTTCGAGTCCGGAGATCACTTTTATTCGGGAGATCACTTGCTTGGCGATATGCCCGGGGAAATCTCCTTCCTGATCAAACCAGTCTCCATCGACTTTGTAGCGAATCCGCAATTGTTGGGGAAACTCCTGGAACATGATATCGCTCGATCCCAACTCGACTCCCTTATATAGGATCGAGTGCACGAATTTGATTACCGCCTCCTCATCGTTGCGATATCGATGACTAGATTGCTGAAGACTGTCGGCGTGAATTACTTCTAATCGTTCGCTTTTCTTGTCTGCCTGATCGAACGCAGACATGGTCCGCAGAATCCCGGAAGCGCTGATGGCCATGTTCTCCGAGGTAGTAATAAACCGATCCAAGGCTTCGCCATCCGCCAATACCTGCTTAACACTGAACCGGTGGCGGAGAGCACCTTCGATCTCAGCTTTGACGTTTGGAGGTAATAGCTTCTCGACCGCTAACGTCAGGCGTCGCCGCGCACAATAGACTGGGCAAGCAGCATACCGTCTCTGCAACGTTGGACTGAACCAATGGCTCACTTTGCCGGATGGCGAGACTTCATCCAGGTCAATCCAAGGCGTTCCACCGTTGGTTATCTCAGTTGCCACTCTGGTATTTGAGGGAGTGAGATCAAGGTTGTCTGTGACCAAATTTAGCACCTGCCTTAAATGATCCGGCTCACACCAAACCGCGGTTAGTTTAGGAACACCCCAAAAAACGTTGAGGACCTGGAACTCCGGTTGTTGCAGTAATACATCCAGGCCGGGAATTGACGAAGCAACTGTCAACTGATTCAACGTTCGGGCCACTGGGAGCAATGGAACCGAGAGTGCAGGCATTCGGAGTCCGTTAGGCGACAACCGGAGCAATGTCGGATCGAACGGCGTCAGTGCGCTATCGCGAATCAATTTCGAGAGAATTGACCCCAGCTCGAGATCAAAACTCTTGCTATATCGTTCGATGAGTGAATCTGTCTGCCAGATCGCCATTGGACCCGCTGCGTCGGAAGACTCGATAGGTTGAAGCAGGAAGAAGAGTTCGTTTTCGCGTATCCCGAGGAGTCGAGCGACATGAAAATGAAGCAAATGATTGAGGTTTTGAAGCAGGTCAAACTGTCGCCATCCGTTCGTCGCCTCAAACATGGAGCTCATTTTAGTTAGTAATTGCCGAACACATCGCTACCCCAATCTGCTGCCACCGTCTGCAAGTTGCCCAGAGTAATAATCGATGCCGGCTGCGAATCGAAGTTGTTGAAGTCCCCAGCGATGATTACTGGATGCGGGCTTATAATGGAGATAGGACCAGTTAAGGTTCTGGCTCCTCGAATTAGAATGACGGCGTTCGGCAGCGGATTACCGCCTGGATCCTGGACAACCAGAAACATTGAACTGAGCTGCTTCGCGCCAGGAGCCTGAAGGTCCAAAGCCAGAATAGTTTGAGAAGGATTCTGTCTATTCTGGGCAGCGGCAAACGGCACGGTCTGCCGGTTGACCGTCCCTTGACTCTGTGAACCACCCTTAGTCACCGTCATCGGATAGGCCAAGCTCGCGCCACCAACTGTCCCCCCCACCTGCACCAAGCATTCTTTCTGTCCGTTCGGAGTCGTGATCGGCCTATCCGGCCGCGCCACGACTAAGGTGCTGCATTGAGCTTGCAAGAGCGAGATGTTAAGCCCGTTCGAGGCAGCTTGAGCGCTATTGTTAGTTTCGTAGATGCTGTTTAGCGGTGCAGAATCAATGGGAAGAACGCTGCCGGTTACGACCCTGGTATCTAACGAGGTCCTAGCATCGGCAAGGAAGTCGGAGCTTTGCGTATCACTGGTCAACTGAATCGAAGCGTTATTTCCGGATGGATCTTTCACTTGCAGCGAGTCCTTGCCGCCAGTGAAGGCGACATTTTGTCCGGCAACGATGGGAAACGCAGAGGTAAAACTCCCCGACACAGAAATGCTGGCTTTGGAAAAGACTCTGCCAATGTCCTGACTCGAGACCGCTGGACTAAGCGTAAACGAGTTCGCGGCCGAGAAGATAGTAAACTGTGAGACGGGAATTTCTCGGACCGCTATTTGTGGTTGATCGGTAACCGTTAGATCCGGCAGCCGCACGTTGGGAACCGTCGCCTTCGTAGTGATATTGATATCGATCGTCGTCTGCCGGGCGTACGCCTGACCGAACAGGTCTTTCTTGTCGAGGAGTGGAGTATATTCTCCCGTTTCGCCGGTGCTGGCAAAGGGTTGAACTCGCAGAACATTGTTTCCCGTGCCATCGGTCGTAGAGCGTAGACTCAGCGAGAGACCGGCTACCGGCCGCGACTGATTCAGACTGGCCAGGTTGACTTCCCCGTTTATAAGGAGCTCGTTTCGGATCTCTGACTCCAGGCTTAACAGCGCCTGCTCTGTCGAAATCCGTAACGCGTCCTGGTTCAGATTACGGGCGGTCGTCGCCCGTTGGTTGTCCACGAAGGTTAGATAAGAAGCTCCTATAATCCCAGCGATAACAACGAGCACCAGAACGTAGACTAGCACTGAGCCCGAATTGTTCCGTCGCAGTCTGAGGTTCATAGATACAACTCACTGCATTTGTAGCGGCACACCAAAAACGTTGAACGGAACTTGATCAACCGCGGTGTTCACGTTCCATTGACCCTGAATAATCCCGAGATTGCTCAGATTGAAGATCGGCTGATGGCTATTCTGCCCATTATCGGGCTGCTCGTCGCTATTGGGCTGACCGTTATTAGGGGACGCACGCGACGCCCCAGGAAACACCCGGGTTTGAACTGCGCCATTTCCCGTCTGCTGACACTCGATCTGAGCGCCATCGAAGTGAAATCTGGTCGTCCCGTTTTGGTTAACGCACACCAACCAATCTCCTGATGAATTGCCGGGGGCCAGTGCCCCATTGCTAGCATCCATAGGAGCGTCCTGATAAATTTGAAAATCAACGGCGCTCTTAATTGAATCGTTCATGATCTCAGCCAGGGCCTCATGTTGGGCCTCCAACGCCGTCGCTTGCAGCACAGCGGCTTGGCGTTGCATGGCGGTGAGCAGAAACCCAGTAGCCGCGCTGACCACGACAAAGACGCCGAGCATAGCCGCCAGCATCTCAGGCAGCGTGAAACCTGATTGATGCGAGCAGGGGCTGGCGGGCCTCATCATGGGTCAAGGATTCAGCACTACTGTCTTCGTAACCTGCCGAGAGGCTTGGGTTCCGTAACTGGGAATAGTATAAGTCAGTACCAGCTGAGGCCCGGTCGTTCCATTGGTCATCGAGATCGAAAAAGGAATCATTTTCCCAAATTGCGGCGAACTGCTTTGGCCGGCGATTAACTTGGGATAATAAAGGTAGCCCGTTATCGGGCTTGGCGATGGCGACGCCGAAGCATTTACTGTGAAGGGTCGAGAATCGGCAGGAGCGAATGTCTGCAGCTCATAATATTCGCGCAGGATTCGTTCCGCGCGGCGATCCGCGCGAGTTAAAAGTTCTTGGTAGTCTGCTAGCCGCCAGGCAGCCGTAATACCGACGGCCGAAAGCGTGAGTATGAACAAGCTAGCTAACACTTCGACGAGAGAGACAGCGGATTGGAGTCGAGGCGACGCTCGACGTTTCCGACCGAATCGGCCTCGCAAGAGAGGCAGCGCTCCGTAGCTGCGCCACTCAATTCGTGTTGGGCAAATCCAAATCATCGGGTTTCGTTTTTCGAATCTGCTTGTCTGGCCCATTCAGGGGAACTGGCGGCGGTTCACCAGGTAAATCGGATGAATACTGTAGACTTTTTCTTTCGCTTTCACCTAACCTGTCGAACCGGTGGTCCCCGGCCGGTATAATCGTGGGAGAAACAATGACGATGAGATTTGTGCGCTGCTTAGAGTACGATCTTGATTTGAAGGCGTATCCGAGGATGGGAATTTTAGAAAGTCCGGGAACCGCGTTCGCAGTGAACGTCACGCTATCCTGCAGAATCCCACCGATGACCGCGGCTTGACCGCTGCGCACTGTAATGTCCGCTGTCGTACTTCGGGTCGAGATTATCGGGATCTGGGTTGTGGTACCAGGTTGCGCTGCACTGGTCCCAGAGATCGTTGACAGAGTTGGATTGAGATTGAGGTCTATGAGACCACCTTCCAAAACACGACCCACGACATCTATCGTCAGCCCGGTCGTGAAGGTATAGGGTACGGTGCTTGGCCCATAGACCTGGGTGCCGGGCGTCTGCAAGAAAATGGTTTGCTTGGTATCCGAACGTATCGTCACCGGCATCCCGCTCTTTGCCACGGTCATCGGTGAATTGTTATTTCTAATCCAGCCCTTAGCCTTCAAGGCCTGAAGAGTGACTTGCACATCGGACATGTTTAACACCAGGCCATTGGTGAAAAATCCGCCGCCGTGGGCGTTGATCGCGCCGGTTACGGTCTGAAAGTTAGAAGCCGGTGGAATACCCGCTTGCCCAGTAAGTGAAAACTTGGCGCCTTGTCCGGGCTGAAGCCCAAGAGTTTGGCTCCAATCCAGGCCGCCCCCGATGGAGTTAGTGTCCGTGACTTCAACGATATAGGTCTTGATGAGAATCTGTTTCTCAGCGACATCGAGTCGCTGGAGTTCCGTCTTGATTAAGTCATGCTCTTCCGGAGTGGCACGGACAACCAAAGAGTTGCTGCTTCTTTCGACGAATACGGCAGTTTGCCCATTCTTTTCAAACCCCCCTAACGATAATGGCGCGTCGAAAGGCACGCCCGGCTCATAGCGAGGTCGGCTTTGATCCGTACCCGTGCCGGAGGCCGTTCCTATCGCGTCCGGAGTCACAGTAGTATTATCCGGCTTCGGATATGTAGGAAAATTAGCCTGGGCCGGAGTGACCTTGATCCCTAAATAGTTGGCGATTGGTTGCAGCAAGAGTTCCGCGGGCTGATTCCTGATAATGTATCGCTTGGTGAGATAGAAACTCGGATTTGCGATATCCGCCCGGTGAAGCGTATAGCGCTGGCCATCCGTGATAACCTGGAACCCGCGCGATTCAGCGATCTGATAAAAGGCTTGGAGAGGAGTGAGATTGGTTAGCGCAACCGAAATCTTCTCGTCTTCGGGAATGTTGGGTTCGACATAGTTAACTCCGGCCTGTTCCGCCAAGATCCTCAAGACTTTGGCGATCGGCTGATTGGTAAATCGATGAGTCCTCGGCTTGTCTGGCGGCATCTGGGCCGTAGTCGCGGACTGGGCGTTCTCGCGTTCCCGTAACAACCGCTCGATTTGATCGACCACACTCTCTGGACTTTGGGAAGATTCACTGCCCGGCGTTGCGTCGGCTGCGGGCACCGGCCCAGGACTCTGGGTCTGTGCTGGCGTCGGGCTACCGTTTTGCGCCAATGCCAGCAACGGCCATACGGCCACCACCACCAGCCTCTTAATCATGCTCAGCTTTCTTTTTCCGTTCCAAAGTGATCCGTTCCGTCCCGCTGTCTCCCACGTAAGGGAGCTTACAAAGCGGAGCTCTGAATCCCGGCAAAAGGATAGACACGCCGCCAGAATCAATTGGCCCTACCTCTAACAAAATCGTGCTCTTTTCGCTCGCATCCCTCTCCAACGGTAAACCGTAAGTGCGCGCCAACTCAGTCAGTTGGACGAGGTCAGTTTCGGAAACCGTCACTGGGATTTTTTCCGTTTCGCTAAAGGCCACTCCGTTGATCAAAGCGATGGCGTGGCTTTGTCCTTCCCCGGTACTAACTCCTTCAACAAAAAGGTCGTCCTGTATGGCGGCCACTAGTGTCTGGAGGTAACGCTGAGCCGCTTTGCTACTAAACGAGTTGTCTAGTTCTACGCCTTTCCCGACGAGCGTCTTGCCGGCATCTGCACTAATAAACGGATCCCGGCGTGCGGGTGTGTATCTGAATGCGTATAGGTCCGGTAAACGCGGCAAGATGATCTCTCCGGCGGACCCGAAGTTTGGAGTACAAACAACCAGCAGAATAAAAAAGGTTGTCGTCTTCATTTTGCCTCTCATTTCCCGGTCAGCATCCGAATGGTAAGTCGAGTCTCCAGATACGTGGGTTCGGTTGTAAACGGTGGAATGTTAGGTGACCGGCTCAATAAAACTTTATCGAAATACAAGAAGAGATCGGCATTCTCCTGTTCCGCCAAAAGTGGCACTAAGCGATGGAACTCCAGGTCGGCGGTGCCGGCTTCGTAGATAATCGACATTTCGCCATTGGGAACTCGAACTGGTTGTACGATTAGCCCGGCCTGAGTAAACCCAGTGATGCCCGCGACCTCAAATGAAGAACCGTCTCCGGTTAAAGGCGCCGTTGGCGTAGAATTGAGATGTAGCGATGAGGTCCCCCGAGACGCGATCATCGTGTCGCTAAGCCGAGTATAGAGCGCCTCGATCCTCGCTTTACTAATTCGTAGTCCCTCGATTTCACCTTCAAGGTGGTTCTTCGTAATTTCCTGCTGTTTATTCTCCTGATCCAACAACTGAGCCGCAGTCCAACCATCGACCAATAATTTTAGTTCCGGCCCCAGCAGACCGGCGGAGACCAAAATGGCGGCAAAGAGAAAGAGCGCCTTGGATTTCATTTGCCCAGTTTGAGCTGGTTAGGCTTCATAAGCGGTCGGGATCTGCAATCCGCTGCACGCCTAAGGTCGAGTAATTGCCGGCCGGCATAATCGAATAAACCAGATGAAACGGCACCAGGCTCTCTGTGCCCTCAAGGAGTCTCGACCTTAACACCTGAGACCCGGCAGGAAGACGCTTCTTCAATTCCTTAGCGAAAGCTTCTAACTCCTCAGCGTGACCGAACTTCAGGTTTCCTTGAATGGAAAGCGTGTAGAGCTCGGGCACCCGATAGGTTCCGCCGACGACAGGGAGAGCTTGGTATCTCGATGACTCTATCCCGATCTTTTCAAGGACTGCATCCGTAGGAACAGTTTGTTCAATCGCAGCGAGCACGGCACTGCACGGAAGGCGACCTCGGATAATCGGCTCCCATTGCTGAATCTGGCTTAGTTTCTGGCGGGTATCCTTAAAGGCAACCAACTTGGTTTGCAGCTCATTCGCGGCTGCAGCCAGCTGAACCTTCTTGTCGGTCAGAGTCTGATAATTTTGCCAGGTGGTAAACGCAAAGAATAGGACGGGTAATTGGAGTAGCCCTGTAACCAATACAATGAGACCGACTGCCCTAAAGACCAGCTCTCGCTGATAACTCCTAAAAACAATTTTTTCCGGACTGAGAAATAAATTCTTCATTTGAACTCCTGAGCAAGCCAGCGCGACAAGAGAGCAACCGGTGAACACGTAGCCAGGTTAGAGGCCCGTTGACGCTGGATCACAATATCCCCACCCTCGATCTGTTGCAGGATCCGGCCGGTAAGCTGGAACCCTTGGACTTCGGCATACACAGGATCTTCCTCCGACGATGAGGACCAGACACAAACGTACGGTTCTTTTTCCGGACTCAATTGTCTCGCGAGCGACGCCAATTCCCGGTTTACCGACTCGACATCCTCTTCGTACTGTCGAAACAAGATAACTCTTCTGTCTTGAATGACGGCCAGGGCCAACGAGCTGGTCAGACTCAACAATAAGAACGCCGTTCTCTCCTGGGTCGGCACCCTCTTTAAGAACCAGGCAAGACAGGCTACCGGAACCGGCAGGATTGCCAGTAGCGCTGCATCTTGCCGTTCCGTCCAGAGCTCGCACTCCGCACAGTAGTCAGCCGGCATTCCGAGGATAATGATCTGCGAATGCTTGCCTTCTAAGTGCCCGGTGATCGGTCTGAGCGTTGCATCCAGGACCGCCCATCGGAAAGGCCGGTCCTCATCCCAGGCGCCGATTACCTGACGCGGCTCTTCCGCTAAGCTTTCCAAGATCCCCTCAACCGTGGACTCCCTGAGATTCGGCACCAGATGAACGTTGAAGTATAGATCGTTGACCGTGCAGTCCGGTAACAGGAGTAACTCGGTTTTTCCTCGTAATCGGTTTCGAGCCAAGAGCTTGGACGTGAAGCTACGCACTCCCGCCGTGGCGGGATCCGATCTACTCAGGATCGGAGGGACATCGGGTAGATCCTCAATGTTTTCTTCGAATGTCACCACGCGCCGACGCCGAGTCAAAAGCACCGAACAAGCCTTCGAAGAAAGGAAGAACACGGCAACTTGTTCAGGCGTTGCGAACAATCCCCCGGAGAGATAATAGCGGACTGGAAAATGCCGAAGATAATGCCTGAAGGTGTAGTGCATTGGTTTCTCTTAGATCACTAAACAGATGATATTACAACTCTTTTTTCATACGTAATCTATATATGTTGTATCACTTCCATGGCGGGCAGGAAAGTGGCAAACACGATCCCGCCAATTACCACTCCAAGTGCAATAATTAAAAGAGGATCCAGGATCTGTCTGAGCGCGGTTAACCGGCTATCCAATTGGCGTTCGAGTAAAGTGGTGAGCCTGAACAACCCGTCACTGCCGGCGCCGGCTGCTTCCATAAAGGCGAGTCCGTTGATGACCATCTCGCCGAAAATGTCCCGGTCATCCTTTAAGGCCGCGGCCAGTGATTCGCCCCGCTGAACCCGAACCAAAGTGCGACCGATGGCCGACCGATATTCATAGTTCCAACTCAGGTCGCGACATAGGAGTAGAGCCTGAGTCGTTTTCGCTCGAGCATGTTTTAACTGGGCAAAGGTTCTGACGAAATTCGCTCGCATGAGGAGAAGCATCAATGCGCCCAGCCCAGGTAAACGCAGAACAGGGCGGTGAAGCTTAGGTTGACCCCTGACAAATGCCGGGATTCGCGAAATCAGCAGGATGAGTGCGACCGTCAGTGCGAGCACGGCCACAGGATAACCGGTACAAAGTCGCGAGAGGTTCAACAAACAGAGCGTCGGGAGCGGCAGGTCCGCATGCATTTCCCCGAGGATGCCGATAAATTGCGGTACGACCCGGGTCATGAGCAACCAGACAACGCCGCCGGCAGCAGCCAGGACGATCATTGGGTAAATGAGCATCATGAGCAGCCGGTGTCTGAGGTCCTCATTCCTAGCCCAAATTTTTCGCACGTTGGTCAACGCTTCTGTCAATGTGCCGCCTTCCTCACCCGCTGAGATCAACCCAATCGCAACCTGATCGAAGACTTCTGGGTACAAGGCGATAGCGTTGGAGAATGACATCCCTTTGGAGACGCGATCTCTCAGCCTTTCGATAATGTGGTGAATTCGCTTTCCGGACCGATCCCGAGTCGAAGTTGTACTGAGACAGATCGAGAGCGCGGTCCGAAAATCCATTCCGAGGTAAACGGACGCCTCCAAGTTCTCGAGGAAGGTCAATTTCGACCGAAGCGAGACGCGTTCGCTTTTCTCGGCGGTCGTTTTCCGTGACGGATCCGCAATCAGCACGATGGGCTGATTGAGATTATTTAATCGGATACTAACGTCCGCGAGAGAGTTTCCTTCAATTACCGACCTGACGTACGAGTCACCTTTGCGCTTTTGCGTGACGTACTCGAACCTCGGCATAGATTCCGGTTTTCAGTGTTTCCTGAGACTAATTTCCGCCGGGGCTTCCCTGAGAAAGTGGACCGGTTGGAATATTGTACTTGCTGATATATGGGTTCGAGGAAACGCTCGTCCCGGCGCTGAAGTACGGATTGCTCCCCCAACTCCCGAATTCAATGGTGCCACCTGTTCCTTGATTGAGGTCATTTCTGCCTTGAATCTGGACGCCAAATCTCGTGAGGTACTGCTGAAGTTGCTGGATCGTCACAGGAGTGCCGTTATTAGGTAGCGTCTGACCATTGGTCTGTTGATCGATGCTGTATTGCACCTCAGCCTTTTGCACTGCGTCGAGTCGCTGTGCTATCATTGCCGCCTGCGATTTCTGGAGCGAATCTATGATCGCAGGGTAGATCATCGCTGCGAGCGCAGCGATGATAGCGATCACTACCAGGATTTCGACCAACGTCATCCCGACTACGCTTCTCCTACGCGTGTATAAAATCCCCCGCTGACTCAACACCCTTACAGCTGTTTTCATAGCCTACATTCCTGATGTTATACTCGTCGCGGTCTACCGATTCATATCGAACGAGATTCTGTCGGTAATGATTATCTACTTTCGGTTGCGCAAAACTGTGGAGTTCGGGGCCAAAAGAATTCTCGGTAGGAGCAAAATCTTTTGTAACCACCGGATCCAGAGTTTCGCTACACCGGTTAGAACGACATCTTCAGTGGACCAAGGACAGATCTGGTTCCCTAAATGCCGCTCCTGACGAGCTGGGGCTTGGTTTTGGATTCGATAGCGATGAAGATTGCGCTCCCTAACGGAGCGGGATCCATCTCCCAGTGTCCGGTCTCTCTGGGACCGCGGCGAGCACGTCCCTACTGACGTCCTTTGACTACCACCAACAGATCTGCTTCACTTCCGGAAATATAACCGACCAGATCTCCAGGGTTAGATATTGTAAATGAAGCAGTTGTGTTCATCCCTCTAACCAAGGCCAGGAGTTTGTGATTTTGGCCGATCTGATAGCTCCACACATTAATCAAAGAGAGCTGGTGTTTGCCTTCTTTTAGCGCGGGCAATGGCAGAGACCGATCGGCATGCATAGTGTCGAAGAAGCCGAGCGTGCCGCCATCGATCACCACTAGCCCATCGAAAACCGATTGCTCTTTGCTTTGAAAAGAGATCGAGCCGTTCCGCTTCAGGCGATCCTCCCACTTCCGTTGATAAGCGACTAAGGTCTCCGGCCACTCCTTTCGATCGATCCCGGCGATAGTGGCCACATTCAGCCCGCGATAGAATCCGGTTCCGTAATAGGGAGCAAATTTTTCTCCGATATCTGCGAAGTGAGCCAAAACTGCGCGGAGAACAACTCGCCCCTCATCACTTCGGCTAAGCTGTTCTGCCGCCCACGCATCCGCTGCCGCTTCATCCCGGGTGCCAAGCGCAAGATGACCATATTCGTGAACGCGAAAGAAGAAGGAAGCGCCAGGATGCCGCTGATCAATGGCTTCGGCTCGGTCTGGGCAGAGAAAGATAATTCCATGCGGGTTAAACAGGGATGGCTGGAATGATCTCCCGATCCCGCCCTGCGTCTTCTTGCAATCATTTCGGACGGGAATACCTCGAAGAGAATCCGGCGGATTCCATTGAGCGATTCCAAAGTGGCTGAGGCACAGCGAGATAAGACAAAGAGCAAAAGAGCGGATGATCATTTTCGGGGAACCACTAAGACAAAATGTTTTCACAGCAAGGCCGCAAAGGCCACAAAGAGGGTATTACCGGTTCTGATCTTCGCGGCCTTTGTGGCCTTCTGTGAATTTTTGCCTTCGCCTTTGTGTACTTACGTGAGATTCGCTCGGCGGTCTCGCAGTGAAATTACCGGTTGCTGCTAACGGGCTGGTTCTCATCGAACGCAGGGTTCAGCTCTTCGATGGAGATAT
The DNA here is from genome assembly GCA_019239825.1 of Verrucomicrobiota bacterium. Classification (GTDB taxonomy): domain Bacteria; phylum Verrucomicrobiota; class Verrucomicrobiia; order Chthoniobacterales; family JAFAMB01; genus JAFAVN01. Next base: position 16,484 of record JAFAZK010000135.1, read on the forward strand.
TACCGGTTACTCGAAGTAGAAAGTCCGACCCGTCCTGGACATCAATATAGGTACCGTCCCGATAGATTGCTTGCCGAACGCCGCTGTCGTTCAAGTTCGGGTCTTGAGTGCTTCTGAGACCCTCGGCACCTAATGGATCGAGCATGCTTGCGGTGACGCGGATCAGATGGTCACTGACATAAAAGGTCCAATGGTCGCGAGACAAGATCCGGTTACGATCTGAGTCACAGAACCCTTCGCCGATGACTTTAGTACCGGCGGGAACAATAATTTTGCCGACAGAACTAACGAGATCTTCCTGAACATTGCCGACGATCGTAATGCGTTGCTCTAAATTGTTAACATCGCGCAGCGTTTTGCAGTGCACCGTTACTTGCGTTTCGCTCGTCTCGGTTACCGGATTGTAAGCTGAAAAGAACGAGGGTTGCGCGATTGGTGCCCCTGACGCGGTCGCTTTGGCTGACGCTAAGGAATGTTGACCGGCAGAATTATCTAACGCAGCGACTTTCGCGTTAATAAACAAGACAAAGAATAAGTAGGGCAACATATCCAACTCCAGTTCAGAGCGATCATTGAATCCAATTTAACATCCACAGATTTCGCGGATTACGCAGATTAGCGAGACTGGAAGAAGGTCACCTCACAACTGGTTACCACTTCTCCGTCAAAGAGCTTGAGGTCGAGTTGTAGCCTTAAATCTATGAAATCTGAGCAACCTGTGGATCTTTTGATCTTCGGCCTGCGGGCTAATCACCTTTGTCTCCGGGATCGTACAAAGCGTCAAGCGCCTTCGTAATCTGACTGAAGCGCTCACGCATTCCAGGGAGCAAACCTCGGCCTTCATGTACCACCATCATACAGATCCGCCCTTCGAGAAAAATACTGATGGGTAAATCCGCAAGCAACGTGAAAGCGCTCACCTCGGCCGAACTGACAGCGGTCCCGAACTCGCGAACTGCTCGCATCAGTGCTGGAGCCGGTAACGCGGCGCTTGCCCGATAGTTCTCCGGCAGACCTCCGCCCAGCACCGTACCGTCATCCAACATAATGAGAGCTGCTCGCACCTTAGGAAATCCGCGTAACAATTGCGCCACTTGTCCGGCGTCTAAGAAATCATCAGTCAGGAATAGCTCTTGAAGGAGTTCGAGGCCGCGCCTTCGCTGGGGCTTGGGAGGCCGCTTGGCCGCCTCTGACAACTTCGGAATTTCCCCAGCCGGCGCCGGGCCACCTGCGACCGGCGGTTTCGGCGCCGGCAATTTCGGTTTGGGTAAATCGGCAAAGGGATCCCTGTTAACGCCGGCACCTAGGGGAACTACAGAGGGTTCAACTACGTTTTTTGGAGACGTAGATTCTTGGGCGGGAAACGGTGCTACAACTTGTATTGGCGGAGCCGCAGGAGGGTTGTCGCGCGCTTGCTCTTTCTCGCGAATCAAAGGGAGCATCGGACCGAAATCGCCGGTTGCAGAAGTGGCTGGCGGATTCGGATCAGACGTCGAGGAAGAAGCGTCTTCTTCCAGTTTGAAAAAGCCTTCGTCCTCACGAGCCACCTGAGCAATCGGCGTATCAAAATCGGGCGCGCCAGCCAACGTCGAAGAATCATTAGATGAACGCATCACATTTTGCAGCTGAAGCACCACCGCTCGAAGCGACAATGGGAAGGCGGTTTCTTCTTTGAGTTGTTCTGGGACCAACCCGGGATAAAGGTCGCGCAACATTTTGGCGGAAATAGTAACTCGACCGTCCATCAAGCCGTCGGTTTGCCGCAGTTTTAATCTGATCTCTCTCGATGCCTGCGAGGACCAGTTTAAGGCGCCGCCAATCTCGGTGGTAAAGTCCGCGGGTTGAAGAACGATTTCCTGATCCTCGACCGACACCGCACCGGCGGGACCGTTGGACGCTTTCTCGAGTGAGCCAGACCCGGATTTTAGGTTGCGGAAAAGGTAGTTCCCAAATTTTGGAGCCATAGATCTTATGGGATGATTGGCAAATTACTGCACACATCCTTGAATGCACATCTATCGCGAGTAATAACAACTTTCAATAATAATGTTTTATTATTTGGCTAGCCCTTCGATGCACCTAAAACTTGCTCAGGGCAGGCGCTTCTCCGGAGCCGCTCGTTGGGGCGATGCTTGGTCCCGGTAGATCCGACCCTTCCACCTAATACCTTTGCTCTTAGCTTGCCAAAAACTGTTAACGGCAATTGATAACGCCAGGCTATAGCCGACGGGATGAAAGCAAACGCTTAGCCAGGAGGTCCTAAACCTGAGCGCAGCAACCACCCGTAGACACAGGAGCATGACTGCCGCTAAATAAAGTTCAGGCCGAGAATAGAAAGCGATTATCACAAAAGGCAGTACGCAGGCCAGGAACTGCCAGATAACCGCCAGCCAAAACCCCGTCCAATCGCCATCGAAGACGGGCCAGAGGTTCTTAGTAAAACCCTCCCATATCTGGCCGAAGGACGTATACATACGACAACTGACCAGACGAGTACCGTCACAGGTTACCAGCCGCCAACCATCCGGAATTCGCTTAGCCACCTCGCGGGCCAAGGCAATATCTTCGACCAAGTGCTCCCCAACCGATCGATGACCGCCCAGCTTAAAGTAACTCTGGCGCCGGAATAACAGGAACTGTCCGGTTGCCGTTCCACAACGGCCCAGCAGCTTGTTTCCAAGGATACGCGCAAGCCAGGGCGAACGCTGGGCCCAGACCAACAACCAGTGCGGGAGATAGGAACCACCGACCACAAACATCAGGGGAATCACTAATTTTTCGGCGAAAGTAACCGTCGTCTGAAAGGGCCAAAGCGTTAGTAAATCGCAACCAGCTCGCTGCGCGGCCGCAACCACTGAAGAAACCGTCTCCGGTTGATGCACGGTGTCCGCATCCGTGAATAACAGGTATTCGCCCTGAGCGACTTCAGCCAGCTGATGGCAAGCCCAGGATTTTCCCGTCCATCCCGGCGGTAACGGCGCTCCCCGGATCAAGCGAAACTTGGACTTGGGCTCGGTTGAGAAACCAAGACCGCGGGCAATCTCGGCGGTCGCGTCCACCGATTCGTCGTCCAGGACAATAATTTCCAGCGAAGAATAATTCTGTTTCAGCAATGATTCCAAACAGCTCCTGATTCTGAGCGCCTCGTTCCTAGCAGGGAGTAAGATCGAAACGCGAGGAAGGGCTACGGGCGCAACGTCCGGACGAAGGCGTGGCAGGAGTAACAGGTTCAGAACGAACTGGATAAGAAGGACCGCGCTGATCAGCACGGAGAACCAGAGCCAGATGTTAACGATCATAACTCCGGGAGCATTGCCAGGACCGAGAACGCCACCCGGGAGTTCGCTGAGCGAGCTCTTAGAGCCGGTTGAGCAGCCTTATGCGCTGCGTAAAATTTTGCGCATGGTCTTGACATAAAGCGGCTATTGAATGGCATAAACTCCCAGCGATGTTTAGGGCAATCCAGAGATTATTCAGGTTCAGGGCTTTGACCGGTCCCGCAGCCGCGGGAGCGTTGACAGCGTTATTCATCAGCGGCTGCTCCGAGATCGAAAACACGGTCTATGATGTCAGGGGGCTGCCTCCGGGCAAAATCTCGGTTGTCGTGGATCTGACTGCGCAGGAAGCCTATCTCTACGCTGGCGGCCAACTGGCGTTGAAGGCCCCGATTTCAACGGGGCGCGAGGGATACGACACGTCGCCCGGCCGATACAAAATCATCCAGAAGGATGTCGATCATAGGTCGAGCATTTACGGCGAATACGTGCAGGAGGGGGTCGTGATCAAACCGGACGCCAACGTCTATAAAGACCCGAAGCCGCCGGGGGCTATATTCATTGGAGCGCCGATGCCCTATTTCATGAGGATCTACGGCGGAGTTGGCCTTCACGAGGGAGACCTGCCCGGCTACCCTGCTTCACATGGTTGCATCCGGATGCCAGGCTCGAAGGCGAGACGGTTCTTTGCCGCCGTTAAGGTGGGAACACCCGTCAAGGTGGTTAAATAGAGGAGTCAGGATTCAGGGGACAGGAGGCAAAGTGGCTATCTGGACCAGCGCCAAAGCAAACTCCAACGATGCGGGCCAGCCTTAGGCAAGTTCTCCTGACCTGTACCTCAGGCCGTCGGCCCTCTTGAGTCCTGCATTCTGGATTCAGGCTCCTGGCCTAAGCCCTGACATTCTGTGCTGCCCACTTCAAGAGGGTCTGCTTCTCGTAATAGAGATAATCCCAATTTTCCCAATACTGACCCTGGGCAGACCAACCTAAATAAAGACTATCAACCAGGCTCTTTGTCCCTTGGGAAAGGACTCTTCCCCTGCTGTCGGTCAGCGTATAGTTGAAGCTCATCCGGATCGGCAGGGAATTGCGCTCATACCGAATCTGGCTGTGCTGCGGTTTCCACGGCTCGTATCGGCCGCCCAGGTCGATGTCAGTGAATTGCAGGGTTAATGTGCAGCCGGGTGCATACTTCGCCACGACCGGAGTCAGAGCTGCGGTCATTTCATTACCGAAGATCTTGGCCGATTTGAATTCATCGAAATCATGGATCCGAATATCGGTGAAATACTTGGGATTGGCGAACTCGATCCGGACATTTGGCCCCGTTCCAACATAGGTCGATTTCCCATTTGAAGCCGAGCCGGCAAAGGCGCTAATGGCGATGGTTAAAGCCAGCAGCACTAGCAAATTGCGCCACAGACTCAAGGTTTTCATAGTCAAGAAAATAAGCACAGAAAAGCCGCCTGCGCACCCAGTTTCCCCAAATGGCCGGTAGGGATGAGTTCGACTCATCCGGATGTTTCCCAGGAGAAATCGAGTCTGAATTCTGATGAGCGGGAGCTAATCCCTACCAGAATAAAACGCCGGCTTTTTCTCTCGGTGCGTTCCCCGGATTTTAAAACCGCTCCTTGCAAAGCGCCCCTGTCTGGGATAACGGACGAAACCCGTTGTATGAATGCCAGACCGATTTCGCTGTATGACACTACCCTGCGCGACGGCACGCAAGGGGAAGGCATCTCTTTCAGTGTCCAAGATAAGATCCGGATTGCGGACAAACTTACCGCTTTTGGCATCCATTATATCGAAGGGGGATGGCCCGGCTCTAACCCCAAAGATATTGCGTTCTTCGAAGAAGCGAAGGATCACGACTGGGGGCAGGCTAAGATCTGCGCATTCGGAAGCACGTGCCGGCCGAACATAAGTCCGGCCAAAGATCCCCAGGTGTTGCTGCTGCTCCAAGCCGCTACACCGGTGGTGACAATCGTGGGGAAAAGCTGGCGCTTACATGTTGAGCAGATCCTGGGTGTTTCGCTGGAAGAAAATCTCAGAATGATCCGGGACAGCGTCGATTACCTGAAACAAGCGGGACGGGAGGTGATCCTCGATGCGGAACACTTCTTCGACGGTTACAAGGACGATCGGGACCAGGCGATTGCTGCGATCGCGGCGGCAAGAGACGCAGGGGCGGATATGGTTGTGCTGTGCGATACCAACGGCGGGTCCATGCTGCATGAAGTCAGCGAGGTCACGCAAAAGGTCGTCAATGAGTTAAGGCTGCCTGTCGGGATTCATACGCACAATGACTGTGAACTGGGGGTCGCTAATGCTTTGGCGGCTTTGCGTGCGGGAGCTACCCAAGTTCAAGGCACGATTAACGGGTACGGAGAACGTACTGGGAACTGCAATCTGACCAGCGTCATCCCAAATCTTCAGCTCAAGCTTGGGATCGAAGTGGTTCCTGATCTCACCCAATTGCACGAGCTCTCCCTGTTCGTCGACGAGCTGGCGAATTGCCAGCATAACATCCGGGCGCCTTTTGTCGGAGCGACCGCTTTTGCCCATAAAGGCGGTCTCCACGCGAACGCAGTCGAGAAGCTTCCCCGAAGTTACGAACACATCGTTCCGGGCTCAGTTGGGAACCGGCAACAAATTCTGGTTTCGGAGTTGTCCGGGCAAAGCAACGTGATTGCGAAGGCCCGGCAGCTTGGGTTCCAACTTGACAAACGTTCACAGCAGGTAGCCGCCATTTTAAAGGAAGTAAAGCGCCTGGAACACGAAGGCTACGAGTTCGAGGCGGCGGAAGCTTCTTTCGAATTGCTGGTTCGCCGCGTCTTGAGCGCTCCGGAGCCGTTCTGGGAGCTGCTCGAATATCATTGCACCTATATCCGATCGGTCCGGAACCAGTACGAGACTTGCGAGGCAACCGTCAAATTGCGCGTGGGAAATGAGGACATTTACATGGTGGCCGAAGGAGACGGACCGGTCAACGCCTTGGATGGCGCCCTGCGCAAGGCCTTGATTCCTACTTATCCTGATATTCACAATATTCGGCTGACCGATTACAAGGTCCGTATGATTGGAGCGAGCTCTGGAACCGCAGCCAGAACCCGGGTTCTAATCGATTCGAGCGACCATAAGGAGACCTGGAGCACGGTCGGAGTGTCCGATAACATCATAGAGGCAAGCTGGCTGGCTTTGGTGGACAGCTACGAGTATCGCTTACTCCGGCGGTAGTTTACGACTCTTGCTTGAGATTGACGACGCCGTTGTTTTCCGCTTCTCTGCCTTGAACTGAGCCGAATATGGCGACGATCACTCTCCTTGGGACCGCCCCCGGGTACCCTGCCCCCCACCGCAATCACTCGAGCTTTCTTTTGGACACGGGTGAGCAGAAGATCCTGGTCGATGCCGGTGAATCTTGCAGCCGGACCTTGATAGAGTTGGGAATTGAGCCAGTCGAGCTAGATACGATTATTATCACGCATGGACACTCGGATCACACGAGTGGGCTGGCGATGTTGATCCAATCCTGTTGGATCGTCGGCCGCGAGCGACCTCTCCCGATCTTCCTGCCTAAGGAGCTGATTCAGCCATTGACCATCTGGCTGGACGCATCGTACATCGGCCCGAGTTTTATACCATTTAAGCTCCAGTTTCAGGCCTGGGAAGACAGCCATCAGGTCAACATCGCCGGCATAAATGTTCGGGTGGCGCCAACGACCCACTTGGATTCGTTGGTCAAAAAGTTCGGTAACCACCGGTTTCACCCCTTCAGCCTGAGTTTCGATTCTCCAAGCTTCGAATTTGTAGCTTCTGGCGATATTGGCGCCCCGGAGGATTTGCTCCCTCAGTTGGAGAAGGGAACCGATCTGCTGATATGCGAACTGGCTCACTTCCCGCCCGAAAGCTTGTTTAGATTTCTACAGAACTACAGAATCACCAGGTTGGTGTTAACGCACGGCTCGGCGGAGGTCTTGGCCAAGGTCGATTCCGTCGTAGCCGAAGCGCGAGCAATGCTGCCAAAGACTGAGATCATTTTTGCGGAAGACAAGCTGAAGGTTCAGCTGGCGGCCAGGAAGAGCCGCTAGCTGCAGGAGGCCGGACCGCCCTGTTGCCTTGCCTTGCGGGACGAGGCGGTCTGGAGGGGAGCCGCTCCCGCCCATTCTCAGTTGAACGCGCGCATTTGAAACGTTGCATTTGGCATTAGTGGGCGCGTGTTTGCGGGCGGCTCCCGCGAACGGCTCATGATGTCACCATAGCTTTAGGTCTGCACGCTTGCTCCGAAATCGACAGGGTTCCAGCAATCCACCCGCAGAGACGTTTCCGGGAGCCGCCTGCTACCAGACGTTGGGTAGTGCCATGATTTTTTCGCGCGACCGTGCGAGCGGTCTGGCAACGGTCAAAAGCGGCTCCCCTCCAGTCTGCCTCGCACTTGTCCTCCATAGCTTTAGCGACGGAGGAAGCGAGGCAGCGCTCCACGAGGGCGGCGACCTCCAATTCAGCCCGACTTCGCCCCGTCGCTTAAGCTCCGGGAAGCTACGTTGGGCAGGGCAGCTTAATGCTGGTCTGAATTTCTTATTGAGCCACTCCAGCTCTTACCTATGTTCAAACCTCCTTATGGATTCTGAACTGCAAGCTTTGGTCGACTCGGGAAAGATTGCGGCGAAGACAGGCCAACAGCTTCAACAGTTAAAACCTGGAACATATTGTCAGCATAAAAGTTGGGGCTTCGGGCAGGTCAAAGCCTGGAATTTGCTACTGAATCAAGTGGTTGTTGATTTCGCGAGCAAGAAACATCACACAATGCAGCCGCAATATGCGGCTGAGTCATTACAACCACTGCCGGAAGACCATTTTCTGGTCCGAAAAACGACCGGCCTCGATGCGCTCAAGACGCAGGCAGCCAATGATATCCCAGGTTTCTTTGAGCAGCTGCTTAATGGGTTCGGCGGAAAACTGAGCCAAGATCAGATCCAGAAGGCCGTAACGCCAGAGGTTGTCGCACAAGCCGATTTCAAGAAATGGTGGGACAACGCCAAGAAGATTTTGCGTAAGGACGGCCGATTCGCTCTTCCAACTAAAAAGACAGAACCGATCAGCGTCCGGGAACAAGCCCTCAGCTACAGCGACGAGTTAATTGATGCGTTCCAAAAGGCGAGACAGCTCAAAGATCAGGTGAATCGCGTTAGCCAGATCGTAAAGAATGCCGCGATTTTCGGAGACAAGACCGATGCCCTGCAGGCAGTAGTAACGCATGCGGAAGAGAGCATCAGCCGCAACCGGCGTCTGCACCCGGCACAAGCAATGGAGCTGTTAATCGAGCGCGACGATCTACTGAAAGAGGTGCCGAGTTTATCCGCTGGCCAAATTAGCTTGGCCCAATTGTTGCAGGAACATGAGACTAGACTCGGCCAGATTGTGTCCCAAGTGGCAGTGGCTCGCCAACGGTGGGTCCTGGCGGAGTTTCTAATTGCATTCCCGCAGGATTGGGATCAGCGCTTGTTGCATATCTTCCAGGACGCCGGCTATCGGGTGGTAGCGGAAATCGCTAAAATATTTGTCGAGAACAAACGCGCCGAGGACGTGCGACTGTATCTCGTCCGGTCGATTCGCGACCACTCCGCTTCTTCTGATATCCTCTATTGGTTGGCGAAAGATCGGGCTACAACCGAGTTTTCGGAATTGATCGAACCTGACGTCCTAGCTGCGATGCTCGGCGCCCTTGAGCGTGATCAATTTGCTGAAGCACGCCGAGGCTCGAAGCTGCACGATCTACTAATCGACGATAAAGATCTGATCTCCGACCTGATCATAAACGCTTCGTCGAGCCAAGCGCGCGATTTAATGCGCCGGCTAATGCTGACGCCGGTTTTTGAAGAACTGAATAAGCGTTCGTTGATGGCTCGGATGATTAAAGTGCACGGGGAATTGCAGCACATGGTGAGCGGTGAGCCAGAAGAGAAAGAAGAAGCGCTGGTCGTATCATGGCCTAGCCTGGAGAAGCGGAAGGCCGAATACGACGACTTGATTTCAAAGAAAATCCCTGAAAACACCAAGGAGATTGGCATTGCCCGTTCCTACGGTGATCTCCGTGAAAATTTCGAGTACAAGGCCGCCAAAGAGATGCAGACCGTCCTAATGCGGAGAAAGGCGGAGCTCGAACAGATGCTATCGCGCGCTCGCGGTACTGCCTTCGAGAATGTTGAAACGGGCCAGGTGTCCATCGGGACATCGGTGGTGACCCGCGACACGGAGAGCGGGCAGCTGTCAACCTTCCATATCCTGGGAGCATGGGATAGTGACCCAGGCAAAGGGATCGTCTCTTATCAAACTGCAATCGGTCAGGCTCTTATAGGTAAAACGACCGGTGACAGCGCGGAATTACCTGGTGAGACCGCCGCTAAGAGGGTCGAAATCGTAGAGATCACAGCCTGGCAGAACAGTGAAAATGAAGCTGTTGCTGTGAACGAGTAGAAGCAGACAAATGCCGGCAGAGTCACATGTTGAGTCGCTGAAAAAAACAGACCGGAGCTTTAACCGCAACCCGCACATGGCCTGAGAGTTAAATTAGGGCGATCATTGGTTGTGTGTTTGCGACCCCATCGCTATTTGCCACCTCTAACGTTTTTATGTCATTAACTGTCATCTCAGATATTCGAGCTCGCCAAGTGCTCGACTCCCGAGGGAATCCTACCATCGAAGTCGATGTCGAACTGACCGGCGGTGCAGTCGGACGCGCCATTGTACCGAGTGGAGCTAGTACAGGAGAACATGAAGCTTGGGAGCTTCGCGACGGCGATAAGGAACACTACTTAGGTAAGGGTGTTTCCCGGGCGGTTCAAAACGTGGAAACGGAAATCGCTGATGCGGTGGTAGGACTAGACGCTCTAGACCAGTTGACGATCGATAGCACCATGATCGCCCTGGACGGAACCCCGAATAAAAAGCAGCTGGGGGCGAACGCTATCCTGGGAGTCTCACTTGCGGTTGCCCACGCCGCGGCCGGCCAACTTGATCTCCCGCTCTTCCGTTACCTCGGTGGACCGAACGCAAAGGTGTTGCCCGTTCCGATGATGAATGTTATCAACGGAGGCGCGCATTCGGATGCTCCCATTGATTTCCAGGAGTTTATGATCATGCCGAAGGGCGCTCCGACCTTCGCCGAAGCATTACGTTATGGGACGGAAGTTTTTCACGCATTAAAAAGCGTTTTGAAAGAGAGAGGTCTATCGACTGCCGTTGGGGATGAGGGCGGGTTCGCACCTGATCTTGCCGGTGCCGAGGACGCTTTGGATACGATGGCAAAGGCAATTGAGAAGGCGGGCTATAAGCTCGGCGACGATATCGCGTTTGCGTTGGATCCGGCTGCTAGCGAATTCTACGACTCGAACCGTAAACTTTACGTCTTCAAGAAGTCAGATAAATCTGAGAAATCGGCCGACGAACTGGTTGCGCTCTATCAGCAACTCTGCGCCAAGTATCCGATTGTTTCGATCGAGGATGGTTGCGCCGAGAACGATTGGCAAGGTTGGAAGAAATTGACGGATGCGCTGGGCAACAAAGTCCAATTGGTCGGTGACGATCTTTTCGTGACTAACGTGGAGTTCTTGCAGAAAGGAATCGATCAAGGAGTCGGCAACTCGATCCTGGTGAAGGTTAATCAGATTGGATCGTTGACTGAGACCCTGGATGCAATTGAGCTCGCCAGAGAGAATCGCTATACCGCGGTAATCAGTCATCGGTCCGGTGAAACCGAAGACACTACAATCGCCGATATCGCGGTAGCAACCAACGCTGGACAGATCAAAACCGGCTCGCTTTCACGGACCGACCGAATCGCAAAATACAATCAGCTGCTACGCATCGAGGAAGAACTAGGTGACAATGCGCGGTATGGCGGTAAATTGCGCTGAGTGCGGCCGGCCTACAATAGCTTTGATGACTCCCATACTGACTGGCTCCGATTGTTGCTCAATCGGATCCTCTATATTCTGCTGATTGCAGCGATTCTGATCCTGATGATTTGTTGGTTCCTGCCGTTACTAAAGGAGCGGCAGAAACAGCAGTTAGCTCTCCAAACGCTGGAACAGCAACTAGCAAAGGAAAAACTGGTCAATCGACGCGAGCAGAAAAAGCTTTCCTGGATTCAGCGCGATCCCGATTACCTGGAGTTGTTAGCCAGGGATAAGCTCGATCTCAAAAAACCGGAAGAAAAGATCTTTCGAGTTGAGCCGAGCCCAGGGGTGAAATGACTAGTGAGAAGTGATTGGTGAGTGGTGAGAAGTGAGAGGCGCCCCTAAGGCGGGTCAAGGTGACCAAATAACACCCGGCTAATCGGAAGACTTTTGCGGTCTCACGCCAACGCGAGGGCAATGAGTGAACCGCTGTGAAATATCTGCCTTTCACTGAAAATTCCCGAACCTTGGACGTTAAAGTCACGGCAGTGAAAGGCGTCCTAGTCCTGTTGGCCGTTTTATCCGGCTTCA
>JAFAZK010000260.1 GCA_019239825.1 Verrucomicrobiota bacterium
GAATACAGGCGAAAACACGGGCAAACCGCAAATAAACGCGGATGGACGCAGATCCTGCACGGCAAATTCGTGACCGCGGCGTTTGAAAATTCTATCTGCGTCAACCTGCGTTGATCTGCGGTTGGATTTGTCTTCGGGGTTCACGTCCATTCGTGTCCATTCGCGGTTGATTGGATTTCAGTTTCAGAGCGGTCTGGTAGGCACCTTGAAGCCGCTCTCGGAAATGGTCCCAGGTAAAATGCTGAACCACGCGTTCGCGACCTCGTTGCCCTAGTTCCTCCCTCAATTTTGGGTTTTCGTAGAGCTTGGTGATTGCCGTAACCAACGCCTCCACATTGTTGGGTGGCACGAGCAAACCATTCTCTTCATCTACCACCACATCTCCAGACTCCCGAGTGGTAATCTGGGGGAGCCCGCATGCAGCAGCCTCGTAAGTTGATTTGGCGCTACCCTCACATTCGGAAGGGAAAATGTGCAGCGAGCAAGCCTGATACACTTTTACAATGTCTTTGGTGAAACCGAGGAGTTTTACGTTCTCTGGCAGGTCCTTCAAAAAAGGCTGGATCTCGTTGTGGGGATGCCCGGCCAACCACAACTCTGCGGTGGGGAGTTTTAGCCGGCGCCAGGCCTCAATCAACCAGTGAACTCCTTTTCGCTTGATTAGCGCTCCCACGAACACTGCCCGGAAAATTGAAGGTTTAGGACCCGGGACAAACCGGTTAACGTCGACTCCACGCGAAATCGGATACAGCTTCTCTTTGGGCGTACCCAAAACCGTGAACGTCTCGGCGGCTTTGGCGGAAAGCACAAGCAACAGGTCAGCCGTCTCGTACTCCACGAGGCTTTCCTGGCGGCTGATCAATAATCGGTTCAGCCATCGCTGAGGCACAGGAGCAGTTTCCATCGCCAGCTCCTGCTCTGTCTTCGCCGGTAAAGTCTTGCCCTTTTGTCGATGCCAAGTGGGAACTTCCAATAGGGTCGGAATTCCGAGCGATTTTGCGACTTGCAACGACTGTAGAGCTTCGCCGGACCAACTATGAAAAAGGTCAAATCGCCCGGAGCGAAGATATTTGGCAGCAACGCTGTCGACCGCTCGCTTTTTAGCCGCATAATAATAGCGACTCTGCAGGTTCGAAAGCAGGCGTACCGGGTGCCAGCTTAGATTCTTCACTAAATGACGTTGCCTCAGCCAGGCGTCGGCGTCAGAAGAGGGGTGGTCGCCAGTCGGCGATGTCCGCAAGCCGTAGGCGATGGCGAGTCCCAGTTGGTCTTTTAGGCCGCGCAATGTTTCCAGGGCGACCGCATCGAGGCCAACGCCTCCAATGCGAGCAGATGTCGCATAGAGAACACTCTTCGGTAGATAAGCCTGATCCATCAATCGGGGCGAAAGGTCTACCCTGGGGTGGGCGGCGTCAACGGCGGGGTGGGAAGGCAACCAAGCGGCGACCTGGCGAAGGGGCGAAACGGCGAACAGCGGTGTGACACACGCTGGCGCCACGAACGTGTGTGATCCGGCCTATACCAAACCTACGGCGCGACACATCTCTGTGGGATCAAATGGTTAGCTTGGTTGATTAAGTTTTTCTATTTTTTCCATAACTATAATTATTACCATTTGTGACTGCGGCAGTTACGCGTGCCCTGCCCGGGTTTCGCAGCGTCGCCCGGTTGCCCATGCGCTTACTTGTGTCGCTTCCTCCCGCGTTTCTCTTTATTCGCCTGAGAATATGCTGTAGTGTGATTTTCAGCAGACATAAATGAAGATCGGACTAGTACGTAGGGGTTTCTCCCGCACCGGCGGCGCCGAGAGCTACCTGAAGCGGTTAGGGCGTGCATTATCAGATGCCGGGCACCAATTGACTCTCTTTGCGACTGAAGAATGGCCGGCTGCCGAGTGGCCCTACGGTCAGCTGGTCCGCTTCAAGGAAAACTCTCCTCTGGGTTTTGCTAATGCAGTGGCAGCAGCTCGCAACTCGGTCCAAATCTTGTTCAGCCTTGAACGAATTCTTGAATGCGATTGCTATCGCGCCGGGGACGGAGTGCATCGGGTATGGCTAGAGAAACGGGAAGCATTTGAGCCCAAGTGGCGTAAATCGCTCCGTTTCATGAATGGGAAGCACAACGAGTTGGTGGAACTGGAACAAGGCCTTCTCGGGGCAAGGAAAGCTAAGCGCGTAATCACGAATTCTGAGATGATCAAGCGTCAGATCATCTCAGAATTTAATTATCCGGAAACTCATATCTCCGTCATCTACAACGGAATCGCTGACACGCATTTTAAAAAGAAGCCCGGGTCCCGTTGGGATCATCGTTATGACTGGGGACTAACCGACATGGATGTTGGAATCCTGTTTGCTGGTTCAGGCTGGGAACGGAAAGGGCTGCGCTTCGCAATCGATGCGGTTCTGAAGCTGAACAACCGGCATATTAAGCTCTTGGTCGCCGGAGAAGGCAAGAAACCGCCATTCACTCCGAAATCGATTCGGTTTTTGGGGCCGGTCGAGGATATGCATTCGTTGGCGGTCGCAGCTGACATTTTCGTGTTGCCGACATTATACGATCCATTTTCGAATGCCTGTTTGGAAGCGCTCGCTGCCGGCGTACCTGTGATCACAACGGTTAATAACGGTTTCTCGGAGATCATTGAACCAGGCGTACATGGAGAGATCTTGAAAGATCCGGAAGATGTCCCGGCGTTGATGGACGCAATTACTCGATGGACGACCCTTTCCCAAAAACCCGAAATTCGGACCGCTTGCGCTGAAAGAGGCAGCGAATACACCATCGAACGGAACGTAGCCGACACCCTCAAGGTGCTGGAGCAACTTTACCAAGAAAAATATGCACCGCCGCCAGCAATAGCTGCGACGGTACGAGGTGAGACCGCGCCGAAATAGTGTGTGAGCTGCCGGAGGGGCGCCGCATTCGGCATCCCGATTAAGTGCTTGTGTCGGATCGAAGACTTGGCGCAACGCTTTGGTGTACCACAACCGCGGCGCCGGCGAGAACCGTGCCACACCGTGGGAGATTCGACTAATGGCCTGGCACACGTTTAAGGGGAGCCGCGGATAACACACGGTTCGGACGAAAGACGCGCATTGAGCAAACTGTCCCGTGTAGAGGAACGCCGAATGCGGCCGCCCTCCGGGTGCGTGATGGCTCACTAATCACCAATAACTTCTTTCTAAGCCGCGACCCGCTCGTCGGTATTGGGATCGAACAGACGGATTGCGTCAGGCGGGATGGAAAGTTGTAACCGTTCACCAGGCTGACGACCCCATTGTTCGTTGACCTGGGCAATGACTTTGGTGTCAGCGCCAACACTTACCTGAAGAATTGTTGTCGAGCCTTGCGGTTCCACAACGTCGACGACACCCGGGATAGGATTTTCGGCTTGTCCGTTTCCGACTAACCGAAGGTGTTCCGGTCGCACACCTAAAATCACTTCCCGCAGCTGCTTAGAGCGGACAGCTTCCGCTAGTTGCCCAGGCAGAGCGACGTTGAAATTTTCGCCGGCTGAGACCGTGCCTTTGTCGGTTACTTGCGCCCGAATAAAATTCATCGATGGGCTCCCGATAAAGCCTGCCACAAAAAGATTATTCGGATTTTGGTACAGCTCTTTGGGCGTTCCCACTTGTTGCACCTTGCCTTTGGACATCACCACAATGCGGTCGCCCATGCTTAGAGCTTCGACCTGGTCGTGGGTAACGTAGAAAGTTGTAACTCCGAGGCGGCGTTGGAGCTTAATTATCTCGGCGCGCATCTCTACTCGCAGCTTCGCGTCAATGTTCGATAGAGGTTCGTCCATCAGGAAGACTTGAGGTTCTCTGACGATAGCCCTTCCCAGCGCGACACGCTGGCGTTCACCGCCAGAAAGCTCTTTCGGTTTGCGGTCCAACAAGCGTTCGATGCCGAGGATACTAGCCGCCTCGCGCACCCGCCTCTCGACCTGCTCTCGAGGAAGTTTCCGGAGTCTTAGGCCAAAAGACATATTCCCGAAAACGTTCATATGCGGGAAGAGCGCATAGTTCTGAAACACCATGGCGACATCGCGCTCGCGCGGGATCATCCCGACCACATTTTTTCCGCTGATCTTGATTTCACCACCGGTCACCGTCTCCAGGCCCGCGATCATTCGCATGGTCGTGGTTTTTCCACAACCCGAAGGCCCCACCAGCACCACAAATTCACCTTCGGTCGTAGTGAGGTTAAAACTTTCAACGGCTAAAACGTCACCGTATTTCTTTACTACGTTAGTTAGTTCGACAATGGCCATTCGATCCTCGAGTGAGATGTGAGAAGTGAGCTGTGAGAAGTGATTGGTGGTCTAGGGCGTCGCGCCCATCCCTCAGCGATCAGGGCTTTAGTTGCACGAGCGGAGCGGCGAATCTGATCCGTTAATTCATACCTCTCCTCTCTCGGAAAACCTTTTGTCACGTCAAAGATTTCGGTAACCGCTCTTCGAGCAAGTCTGTAGACCCTCAAATCACGAAACGATTTAGCAACGCCCATAGCTCCAATCACTTCTCACCTCTCACTTCTCACGTTTAGCCTTTAACGGCTCCGAACGATAACCCTCGCGCCAAGTAGCGTTGGACGAAGAGTGACATAATTACCGGCGGAGCGATCGCCAAGATGCTATTTACCGCCGCCAAATTAAAATCAACTCCGCGAGTGCTCCGCGAAGCCAAGATAAAGGCCGGCATGGTAGCGGCGTGCTGTGAAGTAACAGCGGACGCAAATAAGGCTTCGTTCCAACAAAACGCGAAGACGATGAATGCCGTTACAATGAGGCCATCCAGCGACAGCGGCAGAGCGATCATCCAAAAGATTTGCCAAAGAGAAGCGCCTTCGATTCTGGCTGCTTCTTCTACCTCTTTACTAACATCGCGGAAAATGTCCCGCATAATAACCACGCAAAAGGCCAGATTAAATGTGGAATAAAGTAGAATCAGGCCGATCCAAGTGTCGATCAGGCCCGCCCAGGCCAAAAAGATATAGAACGGAGTTAGCACGACTACTGGAGGTAAAACACGCTGCGACAAAAACCAGAGCGTGATGTCTCGGCTTTTCATCTTGAACTCAAACCGAGCCAAACTATACGCCGCCGGGGTTCCTAACAGGAGTACAAGCAGAGTGGTGCCCACCCCGACCAGAGCACTACTGAATAGACAGTTCAACGCTTGTGGATCGCCCAGAACCTCACCCCAGGTGTCCAACGTCGGTGTGAACTGCAGAAATGGAATTAGAGCGCCGGACCTGAATATGTCGGCTGGGGTCTTAAACGAGTTGTCAATCGCCCAGAGAAAAGGAATCAGTACCCAGATGCTCGCCAAACAGGCGATCACCATGATAACGGCCTTCGATCCTTTCTTGGAGTTAGTCCACAGTAGGTTTTCCATACCGGTCGGCCAACGGCGAAGTAATCAGTAGGTCAGTAATCAGTGATCAGTGCGGATCAGGTTAGGTCGTTCTGGCGCACGAAGTTCATACTGATTATTGACACATTGATTACTGATTACTTTCTATTCAATACGTTTGCGCATCTGTTTAAAGAAATAGGTAATCACAATCGAAACCAGGATCAGGTAAAGAATGCCCATAGCGGATCCGCGACCGAAGTCGGTAAATTGGATCGTGGTGAGATCGGCCATGATACTGAAAAGCTGCGTGCTCGTGCCGGGGCCGCCGCTGGTGAGTGCATAGGGCAGACCGAAGGCCTTCATGCCTTCAATTATCCGGGACAAAATAGCAATCGTTAGTACCGGCCAAGCAAGGGGCACAGCCACATGCCAAAACACTTCCCAATGACTCTTGGCTTCCAGTAGAGCCGCGTCGTACATGTCGGTGGGAATGGCTGACAGTGTGGCCAACGACATGAGAAAAACGAATGGGGTCCAGATCCAAATATCCAAAATCATGGCGGCGGCCAGTCCGCCGGCGGCGGTCGACAGCCAAGGGATGTGAATTCCAAGCGCAGAAAGCCAACCACTAATTAATCCGCCCTGATCGGTAAACAAAGTGACCCCGAGATAGCCGATGGCCACTTCCATGGTGAACAACGGCGCGGTTAGAAGCGCCCTAAAAAAGTTCTTTCCAGGCAGCCCAATGGTAATGATCCAGGCCAGCAAAAATCCCGCGCAGACCTCGATTGGCACAGTGAGTCCTACAAAAAGGACCGTGATCAGGATCGAATACCAGAAATTCCAGTCCGTCAGCAGCCGCGCATAATTGTCGAACCCGACAAAGCCGGTAATGCCCTCTCCGAGCACGTAATTGGCGAAGCTGTAAACCACCGCCATTATGATCGGGAAGAAAGTCAATGCGATGACCCAGATCACCGCTGGCGCCAGCAACGCATGCTTAAACACGGCTTCGCTCCTGTTTTGGGCAGAAGGAGTCTGGCCGCGCTGGATTGCTACGCTGCTTGAGTGAGGTATCGACTTTGTAGACATGCCAGTTTTCCCTGGTTGCCTTTCAATAGACGCTCACGCATCTATTGAAAGGCCGCAGCCTGCTAATCGTTTGCCGGGCATTACCTGCGCATCGGTTAACAGGGTTCACAGGCTTACTCAAACGAAGCTTGGTAAAGCTTCTTTTGTTTATCTCGCCCGTAACGCTCGGTGATCCGTTCCCAAGCCTGAGCGGTGTCATCCAAAGCCGCTTTCGGTTGGGTTTGGCCGGCAAGCACCGCAGAGATACGAACATCGAGTTCGTGCCAATATTCAGCGGTTCCGGGGATACGTAGGTAGGACTCCTGTACCGGCAGCGAGAGGTTTTGATAATACGCATCCAGATACCGCTTCGCGTCTTCCGCATCCCAACCCTGTTCCACCCATTCCTCAACCTTACCGGTGCCGACCGGCGGGAAATATTCGAACTTCATCCCTGGCTGCACTCCGGTGAAGCCATGAGTGCAATTGTAGAGCGCATTTGGCTTGTTAGCCATGAATGCCAGGAAGTCGTAGGTGGCTTCTTTCTTCTTGGAAAAGCGGGAGATCACGCAATGCCAAGTTCCGCCATTCACGTTTCCACAATTGTTCAGTTCGAATTTGTCCCATTGTCCTTTGACCGGGTCGTAGGCCTCAGGTGTTCCCGGAATGATGGCAGCGCCTATCTTCCCCTTCAGGTTCGATTGCTTTGGATCTTGAGCAAATGTAGGCAAATCTCCCCAGGTCGGTTCCATCACCGCCTGGCCGGACAGGAACAGATTCCAGCCCTGACCAAGCGTCCAGCTGATTGCCTCTTTGGGTCCACAAGAGAGGAACTTGACGTAGTCTTCCAGCGCCCGGAGATGCCCTTCTGAGTTGATCAGAGGCTTCATCGTGTCGGGGTTAAACCAGAAATACTTGTTATTAGGGGAGCAAACGTAGGGAGCAGCCAGGGTCAAGAAGTGGAAAAATCCTTGCTCATTGACCTTAGCATGAAGCGAGATCCCCCAACCGTCCTTGCCGTCACCATTCCAATCCCAGCCGGTGTAGAAGGTGGCAACATCGTGCATCTCCTTCATCGTCTTGGGCGGATTGGGAAAATCATAGCCCATCTTGTCCTTAAACTTCTGCTGATTCTCAGGCTTATCGAAGATATCCTTTCGGTAGTAGAGAATTTGGCAATCTCCGTCGAACAGGACACCGTAGACTTTGTCCCCCCAGGTATAAAGAGTCCTCATCGCCGGGATCCAATCGTCCGGATTCCAATAAGGATACTTGGGATCCTTTAGGAAGGGATCAAGTGGGACGATATAAGGCTCCTTCGGAACAAAGAAATCACCGTAGAACCAGGCGCCCGTCATGTAGGTATCGTACCGATGCGTTGTCTGCAGGTCTGAAAAGATCTGCTGATGCAAGGTATCGATGGGGACTTCCGCGACGTTTACTTTACCGCCGGTCGCTTCTTCCCATTTCGGCACCCAGTATTTAAGGCCGTCTCCGACGGTCGCCTTTAATACCAGCACATTGATGGTGGTGCCTTTGTAGGGTTTCTTTTTTAGGTATTCGATCCGCTCCTTCGTGATCGGCGATTCATTGGGCGCCTCAGGCGCCGAGTCTACCAGGTTCTCGCCGGCTGCGTAAGCGTGCGGCAAAATACGGCTTAGCAAAGCCGCAGAAATGCCAAGCCTGGCCGCCTGATGGATAAAACGGCGGCGAGAGATCCTGCCTGCTAGAAATGCGGCAGTCAGTTCTTTGAAATGCTCTTGGGAGCGATCCTTTGACATAGACTAGTGGCTGTTATTTGCAGTTTGTTTTCCCAAGAGATCTCGGCTCGGGTGGGCCTTGAACAGATTGATAAACTTCGGGACCGCCGCGGATACCGGAGTCACCGGGAACATCGCGAACGGGCGGAACATTTTATCACGCTGCCAAAATGAAATTCCGGGAATTACCAAACGGGGGGTTTGCGCTACGAAAATAGGGAATCCGTGGGGTGACGTCAAGGGATTGCACAATTGTTCAGCGGAAGAACGCTAAGAGTGTGCGTGCACGGGCAGCCTGACCGCGTATAGGACCTATAGGACTAATGGGAACTATAGGGGAGGCTGGGTTTCTGGCCCGTTCAATTCAATTGGGTTGAACGTGCGTCCAAAACGTTCCGTCGGTTGCCAGAGCCGCGGGAGCCCGTAACGGGGCGCCTCCCAGCAATCACTTCTCAGATCTCACGCTCCAAGTCGGGGCGCTTCGGCATTAACGGCGGGGCCGAAATACCGGAGGAGAACGAGATTTTCTACCTGGCTCGTGTTCTCGAACGTGACTCCGGCTCGGGCAGCGGCCTCGGTACAGAACACTTCGTCGTCGGTCAATTCGACAAAGCGAATCATGCTCGGCGAATCCAAAACCAGATTATTCATCTTGCCTCTGCCTTGCACCACGGTGAGCCCGTACGCTCCATTGTCGCGGATGGTGCACTTAACGCCGGCCTCAATGGTCAGTTCTTTCGCCGAAAAGAGTTGTTCCCCGCCGATGTCGCCGTAAACGATCCATCGATCGATGTAGCCTTCTTTTTGCGTTTTAGCGACGGGGACGGGCTCAAGGTAATGATTCGCTTTGAAATTCGGATCAACATTGGCCTCCCAGTCCAGCTCGCTCACGATAAAGTCGAGATCGAAATGCTTTTCCGGCGGGATATTCTTGACCAGCAACGCGCGCGGGATTTCACGACCCTCGACTAACGACTGAAACATCGAGAATACGTCGGAACCCCATTGGGGTTCATAGGTAACCAAGGAACCTGGGGCGTGTAAAAGTCCCGGCCCGATCAACCAGCCGGTTCCCGGTTTCAATCGATACGCTTTCGAGAGATCCAAGATCCCGTTATCTCCGAGATTCCAATTTTCCAGGCACTGTTTCACTTGATCCTTGGTCGTTCCGGGCTCCAGCCCCATGAACGTGTAAGGAAAGTTGTTTCCCACCTGGTTATGCTGCGGGGGAAAATAGTAGCTCTCCGGTTTGCCCTCCTGGCCGACGAGCCGGGCAAACTCGGCCGATTGATGCATATGATGGGGAATCGGCCCCATGTTATCGAAAAACTTCGAGTAGACCGGCCAACGTCGATACTTGTTCCAGATCTGTTCGCCCACGATCTGGGCTCCGCATTCTTGAACTGCGTCCGCTAAGGTAAACCGTTTGCCGTCGAACACACAGTAACTCAAGCCTTCGTCCGGAGTCCGATTCTCGTTCATGGCCGGGGTCGTGGAACCGAACCAGCGTTCGTCGATCCCCCCCCGATCGAGGCCATAGGCATATAGATCGTCAGGATGAAGTTTCAGTCGCCGGCCCGGTTGAAGGAATGACCGAGGCACCCAGCAGGGGGCCAACCGGAGTAACCCACCGCTCTGCTCCAACGCAGCATCCACCAAGGGTTTCAGGTTCGAGTCGACAGTTTGGAGAGAGGAGATGGTTTTCATTACGGGGGTTATTCGCGGTCTCGGGAGTAGATAGCGTGTTGCAGGGGGAACGCAAGGAGGAGAGGAGCAAGTAGCAAGAATCTAGAAGCTACGACGGGGCCGAGCGAGTCAACGCGAATTCGAGCGTCCCGGAGGCATTAAATGAAGGTAGCCTGGCAATTTATTGCCAGGAATTTGGCGAGAAAATGGAACCGTCCCCACGCACATCTGGCGTTCCTCCTAACCCCTAACTCCTAACTCTTAGCTCCTAACTTCTAGCTCCACAGCCGTTCGGCCAACTCCAGGGCCCGCAGATAAGTCACATGCTCACCGCCGCGAGCTAACTCTTCGTTTACCAGATCGGCTACGGTGGTGCCGCCCGCAGGAAGAAGCTGTTTGACTCCTTGATAGTCAGACCAACAGCATTCCAAAAATTTTCCGGACCAGTTAAGGCCGAAGGTTCCTTGCTCAAAGGTGATATGGACCTTGCTTATCCACTCTCCCGGCACGGCTTGGAGAATCACGTGAATCGGACCTGACGCTGACGGACTTGCGAAGGTGAATTCTGAGTCGGTCCGTTGCGTTAATTGCCAGCCGAGTTGTCTCGCAATCCAGGCAACCAGCAAGACGGCGGTGGTTTGATATTCCGGATGGAAGACCACGCTTACTTCTTGAATGTTGCGCAGCTTTTCCGCGGCCCAAGGCTGGTCGAACATTTGAGCGATCGCTAAACGCAGATAAATCAGTCTGCGCCAATTGAGGTCGCACAACACGATGCGCGAGCGCGCCGTGGCAATGGATTCGCGCAGAATCTGCATCTGCCGGGCTGGGTCACGCCAGGAACCGCTATCGAAAAGAAAACGATCAACCCAATGCCAGAGCTGGGCGTCAAGACTGCCCGTAAATGGCCCTTGCCACCAGAGATAAAGAGGCAGATCCGAATCCAGATGACTGAACAAAACGTTCCGCATGGTTTCCGGGCCGGCGCCTTCCAAAAGAAACGCGATCTGCTCGCTACAAACCTCCCGACTGCCGCCTCCGGCCACATGACAATGCGCGCTAATCCAGGCTTGAATCCTTCGTTTATGAGCCAGCGGATTAGCCGCTAACAAGATCACGCGGCAGGCATGTTCTCGCGTGATTTCCGCCATCAAATTAGTGTTATAGGTCAGTGCGTCTGAAGCCTCGCTATAAACCGCGAAGTTGACCAAAGAAGCTTTCACTAGCTGGTCCCCTCCCTGTTCCCAAAGCTGAGTGAGGCTCTTGTTTATCTTGCCGATCTCGATCGGCATTCCCCGGGAGATATCTTTTAGAGCAGACATGGCGGTGGATCTGGTTAGCGCTGGGTGATGACTCAAAAGTTATCAGTAATCAGTGAATCAGTAATCAGATTTGGTCGCTATCCTGAGACACGAGTGGATCGTCAGCATCGGTGCCAAAATTCAAAACAGAACTTTCAGCCACTCTAGCGGCTGAACAAAATGCATCGGCTTTGTCGATCATCCCTTGTAGCAACCGGCCGACTTCCTCGAGACTTGCAATTAGGGAGCGTGCAGCCGACTCCTCCAAGTACCCACAACTGAAAGCGACACGTATCCAATGCTGCGTCTCCAACTGCTCGCCGTCAGCGTCCGTCAGTTTACTGGTAAAATGTCGTTCGTATTTGCGCTTGGCCCAAGCCTCGGTGATTTGCGCGCCAATCGAGCGCGATGATCGCCGGATCTGGCTAGTAAGCGCATACTTTTCCTCTTCCGGAAATGACTTGGAAAACTCGAAGATCCGTTTTGCGGCCAGAAACGCGCGCCTATAAGCAAACAGATCCCGAAAGCTGCGAGCGTATTCGAGTTCCATATAATATTGACTCTGGATCAAGCGCCCGGCTATGCGCCGAACTGATTACTGATTACTGATTACTGATTACTGATTACTGATTACTGATTACTGATTACTCTCACAATCTTCTCCACCCTCGCCCGTCCTGCTCGATCAACGCATCCGACTCCGCGGGTCCCCAACTTCCAGCGGGGTAAAAGGCGAGGTTCTTTTCCGTCCCGTGATCGCGCCAGGCGGCTTCGATGTCGTCGATGAAACGCCAGGCCTCTTCGACTTCGTCTCTTCGAGCAAACAGAGTGGCATCGCCGGCCATGGCATCGAGCAATAGACGTTCGTATGCCTCCGGACTGGCTTTACCGAATGAGGTGCCGTACCTGAAGTCCATTTTAACCGGCTGAATTCGCACGCTCGCTCCCGGTACCTTTGACTGGATGCGGAGGGAAACGCCTTCGTCAGGCTGGATCCGAATCACCAAAACGTTCTGCGCTCCGTCCCGGGCACTCGGTTGGTCCCGGTTAAACAATACGCCCGGCGCATTCTTAAAATGAATGCCGATTTCCGTACCGCCTTTCGGCAACCGTTTACCAACCCGGACGAAAAAGGGCACATCGGCCCAGCGCCAATTGTCGATCAGGATTTTTAGCCCGACATAGGTCTCGGTCATTGACCCAGGATTCACGTTCTTCTCGTCGCGGTAACCGACAACTTTTTCACCGTCGATCGACCCGTCCGTATACTGGCCGCGGACCACGCTGCGAAAAACTTCCTCTCCCCGGATTCGGCGTAACGACCGCAAGACTTTAACTTTCTCATCGCGAATGGAGTCCGCGCTCAGATCCGTCGGCGGCTCCATGGCGATTAAGCAAAGGAGTTGCAAGAGATGGTTCTGCACCATATCGCGCAGCGCACCAGCGCCCTCGTAGTAGCCGGCTCGATTCTCGACACCGAGTTTTTCACTGGCAGTGATCTGGATATGATCGATGTATCGATGGTTCCAGAGGTGCTCAAATAGCGCATTGGCAAATCGCAGCACCATGATGTTCTGAGCCGTTTCTTTTCCCAAATAATGGTCGATACGGAAGGTATCCCGCTCTTTGAAGCCATGGTTGACCTCAGTATTGAGGCGTTGCGCGGTCTGGAGATCCACCCCAAACGGTTTTTCCACGATGATACGAGCCCAGGCGCCATCGGCGGTCTTATTCAAACCCGTCGCGGTTAAATGGCTCAGTATGGGCTCAAACTGATCCGGTCCCGCTGACAAGTAATAGATCCGATTGCCGCGAGTTCCGCGTTCTTGATCGATCTCGGCGAGCCGTTCAGCCAGGCGCCGATAACCTTCCTCGTCTGAAAATTCACTGCGATGATAGTAGATCGAGCTGCCAAAGTTTTTCCAGAGCGCATCATCGACCGGTTGGCGTGAATATTTGCGAGCCGCATCGTAAAGTTCCTGGCGGAACACTTCGTCAGTTTTATCCCTACGCGCGAAGCCAACGACACTTAGGCCTGGCGGCAGATCACCGTCGGCAGCCAAATTGTACAAGGCCGGGATTAATTTTCTATGCGTGAGGTCGCCAGTCGCACCAAAGATAACGATCGCACATGTGCCCGGTGTCGCGCGCGACACAAGCCCCTCTCTCAACGGATTTTCAATCAATTTGTCTGTCATATTACCGCCCCCCGATTTCGGCGATGGAACACCATCAGGGAGGAGTACAAGGAGATCAAGTATACCAAAGCAGGACGACGAGATCGCACAGAAGGGCGAAACCGTGAGCAGCGTGGGTCTGCCACGTCGCTAGTCTCCAGCTTGCCGTAAGAAATGGCCGCACGGATCAGCCAGACGACGGACCGCGACCTGCGAATTACAAATCGTAAAACTGAGAAATCGCTAAAGCCCCTGCGGCGGTCCCTGTGGTCCATTCCCAAAATCGTTCGTTTTCATTGATTCTGGGACTTGCGGAGTGGACGCGGGCACGACGGCTGCGTCGCCTACCGCCCCGACATTGTCCTGATCACCAAAGGAACAGCCGGAAACCCCGAGACCGCACACTCCGAGGGCTGCAGAAATCAGAGTTACGATGAGAAGCGAAGACTTTCGACAGATCACGCCGCTAATAATTGACGCGAAGGGGCCTTGGTTGCAAGGCCGACGTTGTGTGCAGCGGCGTCTAGTGCTGAGCGGCATTCTGGGCGGATGAACGGTGCGCCGGAAGGCGTGACTTCTCGCCTCGCTCCTGTGACCCGCGGGGATCGGCCTGGCGACTTATCGTCCTGTGGGTCTTGCAAGGCGAAAACTGGACAGGGCCTCACGGTTCCGGCCGTATCGGCCTCGCAAGCGAGGCAGTACTCCACATTTTTTCATCGGCTGACGAAAAAATCCGGCTAGACTGTCATCGTAGCATCGATATCGGTGCAGTTTCCCCAACACCCCTAAGTGAATTTGCCTTCAATTTTTTCGCTCCGGAACATCCTGGTAGCGGTTTTGGCACTTGCCGCGCTCTACCTCTGCCTCGTCGCCTATCGGTCCGGTGGCGACCTGCTCGCCCTGGCGTTATTGGTGATTTGCTGTCTTGGCTTTTTTGTCTACCTCAATCCTCGGGCGGAAACTTATCGTTACCTTTTTCCGGGACTCCTGGCCTTCGCTCTCTTCGTAATCTTCCCGATCTGTTTGGTGGTTTACATCAGCTTGACCCAGTACAGCGCAAACCATTTGCTCAGTTTGTCGAATGTTCTGCTTCGCTTTAAAGCAGAGGTCACTGTATCGGGTTCGGAGCGCTTCAACTTCTGGCTGCACCGGCAGGATAACGGCAAGTTCGTTCTCGAATTGAAGAACGAAAAAAAACCGGAGGATCGCTACGTTTCCGGGCCGATCGATCTGGTCCCGGGCGAGGACGGCAGTTTCACCGAGGGTCCCTTTGAGCTCGCCAAGATCTCACCGAGCGAAAAGATCCCTGGAGAGGATTTGGATCCGGCGACGGTTGCTCGTCAGCGCCTCTATCAACCGCTGCGAAACGTGCCATTCAAATTGCCAGGAAATCTTCTGGTTGGAAAAACAGATTTGGAACATTTCGTCGTCCAAAAGCAGGTCTGGAAAACTAATTCGGACGGCTCACTAGCTAATCAGATCGACGGCTCGGTCATCCGACCCGATTTTCGTGAAGGCCGGTTTGTCGATCAAAACGGCGAACAGATCGGACCGGGGTTCCGCTCTTTCGTCGGCCTGGATAACTACATCGAGATCATCACCAATCCGCGAATCCAAGGCCCCTTTTTCCGCATCTTTGTCTGGACGCTCGCCTTCTCGATCCTGTCTGTGCTGGGTACGTTCACTGCAGGGATCTTGTTGGCGGTAATTCTGGAATGGCGAGAACTGAGATTCAAAAAGCTCTACCGGACTTTGCTCATTCTTCCATATGCCGTGCCCGGGATCCTATCGCTCTTGATTCTGAGAGGACTGTTCAATCAGGAATTCGGGGCCGTGAACGAGGTCTTGAAGGCGGTACTCGGTTTTGCTCCGGCCTGGGAGACCGATCCTTGGGCGGCCCGAGCCATGATCCTGTTGGTCAATGTCTGGCTCGGCTACCCCTATATGATGTTGATCTGCACCGGGATGTTGCAATCGATTCCATCAACGATTTACGAGTCTGCAGCCATTGAAGGCAGTAGCCCGGTGATAAGCTTCTTTCGTCTAACCTTGCCTCTGGTATTGCCCCCTCTTTTCCCGGTGCTGGTCGCCAGTTTCGCATTCAGCTTTAACAATTTTGCGCTCATCTATTTATTGACTGCCGGCGCACCAAGAATGCCCGGCGGAGGGATCGCGGGCGAAACGGACATATTGGTCACCTACACCTATAATCTCGCTTTCCGTGATGCTGGCGCGAACTACGGTTTAGCCAGCGCCATCGCCACGCTATTGTTTGTCGTTGTGGGGACACTGTCATGGATAAACCTGCGATTTACTCTGAAACGTTATGCGAGAAGATGAGGACGTTTGGCGTTTGGCGATGGCGGGGAAGTGGCGGGCACGTTTGGCCGACCCGAGCGAAAACGCCTCAAAACCGGCGTCTAGAATTTTGCTCCCACGAATCCGCCAACCACATAAATCTTAACCGTTGTGGGCTTTACCGATTAATGACCACTGATTACTTGCGGCACTACTAATCACCAATGACCTTTCACTAGTTACTTTTCGCCCTCCCCCTATCCCCCCGCCCCCAGTTCCCATGCTCAACCAGCGGCTATTGATTAAGAAGATCCTCGCACATTCGGTGCTCATCGCGTCATGTGCGTTGGTTCTGATTCCGTTCGCGATGGTGGTGTTGGCATCGTTCCGGAAGGGTAACTTTCCACCTAGTACACTTTGGCTAAACCTGGACCAATGGACGTTGGACCACTGGAAATATGTTCTGGGGATCCCTTTTCGCGAACTTTTAAATGCGACCACCGGCGAAACCAAGATGGTCAGCCCGACGGTAGCCCCCCTGCATTGGTTCCTGAACTCACTCTTGGTCTCGTCGATCGCCTCTTTCGGGATCATTCTGCTGTCAGGGTCCGCAGCTTATGCTTTTGCCAGGCTTAAATTCCGGTTCCGAAACCAGATTCTGACCGGGTTATTGGTTCTGCAGATGTTTCCGCAAATACTGACCCTGACGGCGTATTATCGGATCCTGAATTACATC
This sequence comes from Verrucomicrobiota bacterium, assembly GCA_019239825.1. Lineage (GTDB taxonomy): Bacteria > Verrucomicrobiota > Verrucomicrobiia > Chthoniobacterales > JAFAMB01 > JAFAVN01. The sequence goes on from JAFAZK010000260.1 coordinate 16,393, forward strand.
GGGGAGCGGATCCCATGGCTCGGGCTTAACACCTTCGCCGGATTGATCCTCATTTATCTAAGCGGCATCTCGATCAATATCTGGATGATCAAAGGCTATTTCGACACGATATCTACTTCTATGGAAGATTCGGCGCGGATTGACGGCGCGTCGCGGTTTCAGGCCTTTATCAGAATTTTGCTGCCGATGAGCGCTCCAATTTTTGCGGTCGTCTTCATTTTGTCGTTTATTAGCATGATTTCGGAATACCCTACTGCATCAGTAGTGCTTCAAGAGAGCGCGAACCGGACCCTAGCCGTCGGTGCATATTCCCTGCTGGATGAACATGACAAACTTTGGGGTCATTTTTCTGCACTTGCAGTCTTGAGTGGCGTACCGATCACAATAATGTTTTTATTATGTCAAAGGTTTATCATCGGAGGATTAACCTCAGGTGGTGCCAAAGAATAACCCAAACCCCCGAACAGACATGAACGATGGAGCCGTACACATCACAGACCTGGTAAAAACTTACACCGACGATCGTGGTCGGCCGACCTTTACTGCGGTAAAGAAAATCAATCTCGAAATTAACAACGGCGAATTCATGGTCCTGGTAGGGCCTTCCGGATGCGGCAAGACGACAACCTTGCGCATGGTTGCCGGGCTGGAGAAAATCACTAGCGGGACTATCTCCATTGGTGAACGCGTCGTAAACGACCTGGAACCAAAGGATCGCGGGATCGCGATGGTGTTCCAGAACTATGCGCTGTATCCGCACATGTCGATTTTCAACAACATGGCGTTCGGGTTACAGTTGGCGAAGAAGAAAAAGGATTTTATTTCGGAAACGGTTTCCCGGACGTCGAAGGCGTTGGGGCTAGACCACATGCTTGAGCGTAAACCGCAGGCTCTCTCGGGTGGTCAACGCCAGAGGGTGGCCCTCGGTCGAGCCATTGTGCGAAATCCGCAAGTGTTCTTATTCGACGAACCGTTATCGAACCTCGATGCGAAGATGCGAGTGCAGATGCGGTCAGAGATTTCGCGACTGCATGGACAGCTGGGCAACACGATGATCTATGTCACCCACGACCAGGTCGAGGCGATGACCATGGGTGACCGGATTTGCGTCATGAAGGACGGGTTGATCATGCAGGTAGCAGATCCGTTAACGCTTTATCGGCAGCCCGAGAACTTGTTTGTGGCCGGGTTTATTGGTAGCCCGCCCATGAACCTCCTGAAGGGCAAAGTCGAAAAAGGAGACAGTGGATTGGTTTTCAAAGAGGCAGCGGATCAAAACGCGGTCACTATTCCCTTAAAGGGACCGATCGAAGCGATAGCAGGCAAGGTCGTTGGCAAACCGGTGGTCTTTGGGATCCGTCCGGAGCATCTCACGGAAGAATCTAAGAACGGTTCTACCGCGCCAGTTTCTTCAACGATCGATATCGCGGAACCGATGGGTTCAGAATCACTCGTTTATATGAGGGCCGGCACCGGTAACCTCATTGCCCGCATTCACGGGGAATCGCTGTATCACATGGGCCAGCCCATCACCGTTTACGTGAATTTGGACAAAGTGGCGCTGTTCGATGCCGAGACTGAGAGCGTGCTTCGCTAAAACCGTCTACTTATGCGCCAAATCCTCGATACTGAGCAGTACGTACAAGTGCCGCCCATGATGTTGTCCGATCCCTTCTATCGGATCACTTACCTGATCAAAGAGGAAATCCGTAAGTACAAATGGATTGAAGGGGAAAAAGGCAGAAAACTAACCTGGGAAGAAGCTCGTAAGGAATGGATGGATAAGTATCGGGCAAAGTACGAGGAGTTCCTGCTGGATACGATGACGTTCCCGGAGGCTGAGCGGAAGTGACTAGTGATTAGTGATTGGTGGGCAATGCTGAACAGCCAAAGAGCTCAACAACGCTAACCAACTTTTTCACTAAAAGTATTTACAATCATGCCGAGCCGTGGCCCGCGCAGGGTCACGGCTCGGCACGTTTTCAGGCCCGGCGGACTTTTTCCGCTTGCTCGTGGCGGAGCTCTGACCAATCACTAATCACCAATCACCTCTCACT
>JAFAZK010000275.1 GCA_019239825.1 Verrucomicrobiota bacterium
AAGCCCTTCAAAAGACACTCGAAGAGGAGCAAGCGGCTGACGAGAAATTGACGACGGTCGCGGAGAGCGACGTGAATGTTACCGCGACGAGGGTGGCGGCAAAATAATTTCAGTCCTAATTAATGAGGAGGATAACCATGGCCAACGAAGAACAGATCTACATCGAGGAGCGTCCGGAGGGAAAATTTGCCGTCCGAAAAGGCAACTCTGAAAGAGCAAGCGCTGTTGAAGATACCCAAGAAAAAGCTGAAGAAGTTGCGCGTCACATGTTTCCGGGTGTAAAACCGCATATCGAGCGGGTCCGGAACGTGAAAACGGGCGGGCGCGATCAGTGGCGGGAGGAGCGCTAGGTCGCGGCATCATTTGCTAGACGTTTCGTTCACAACGTGGCGGGGATCTTTGTCGTCTCGCCAGCCGAGAAAAACCGTCTGCCGCATTTGTTCGTCCTCGGTCCATTCGGCGAACGTGACTTCGCACACCAGGTTTGGCTTTATCCACTGGATCTTTTCGGTGACTCTCGGCGGGTTTTCGAAAGGCGATTCTGCGATGAAAAGCGGCTTCATGCGCTTGAGCGCGTCCTGAATCCCTTTTTCGGTAAAGCCGCTTCCTGAGTGCCCGAAATAACACAACTTACCGTTGCGGTAGGCGCCGAGGAGCAGCGCACCGAGGTTTTTTCCGGCTGCCTTTGCCTTCGGTGAAGCCACCCACCACAAATTCTTGTTGGAGCCGTGCTTTAATCTTGAGCCAGTCCGAGGTTCGTTCTGCGGGTTGATAGCCGCTCGCTTTTCGCTTGGCGATAATCCCTTCCATGCCCTTCTGTTTAACTAGATCGAACAGTGCTCTTCCTTGGCCTTCAACATAGGTTCCTAACTGGACCCCGGCGGCCGGCTTGATGATCTGCTCCAGAACCGGCCCGCGCTCCATGATTCACTTTCCGGTCAGGTCCTCGCCCTCGCTCCAAAGCACATCGAAAACATAGTAGATAGTTGGAGCCGTTGGTTGTTTTTGAAAGCGTTGAAGGAGCTGAAAACGGGGGATTCCGTTTTCATCAACGGCGACCACTTCACCATCCAGAATCGTCGAGCGCAGTTTCAGTTTAGAAAGCGCCTTCGCGACCGCGGGGCGCTCAAGAGAGCCAGCTGCAAACGGATCTTTACTGACAAGGTCAGTGGGGCTAAGGCAGATCGTCCTGGACTCAGAGAGACGCTCTCCCACTTGCGGGAGACTGATACTCTGGTTGTTTGGAAACTCAATAGTCTTGGACGCAGCGTTAAAGGATTGGTTGATCTGGTGAATGAACTGCAAGAGCGCCATCTACATTTTAAAAGTCTGACCGATGGCATCGATACCAAGACGCCGGCGGGCCGGTTCTTTTTTCACGTGATGGCAGGTCATGCGCACTTTGCCTTCCGATCAACAGGCGATGTTCGAAGTCGAAATCGGTTTTCTCATTCACCACCCGGTCGACTAATTGCCGCACCATTGCCCTGGCTTGCGGAGAGTGCGATCCAACACCGTCCTGCATCGTTTTCGGATGAGCAGGGGCTCATCCCGACCGAGCTAGTCTGCTTAACCGCTCCACGGCCGAAATTTGTCCTCTCTCGTGATTTCCCTCGAAAGAGGGAGGTTACATCCCGCAATACAACCTAAAATGTAATGGCTGGCATGGTTTGACGCGATTGGTTTCGGGCGTTTCGTACCTTTATTTGTATTTTGAGGTCGCACAGGTGGCCCGTGTCTCCTGATGCGCGAAAAGCCGACACAGACCGGCGCCTGGAAGAGAGAAGATGAAAACAATCGATAACCGAGAGAGCAAAATCCGCATCATGTTGGCGGACGATCATCAGATCGTTCGCGAGGGCCTGGTCACGGTGCTGGGCGAAGAGCCGGACCTTGAGTTTGTCGGTTTCGCCGAGGACGGAGAACAGGCCTGCGAAGACTATGTCAGGTTGGCGCCAGACGTCTTGCTGTTGGACCTTCGCATGCCGAAGCGCGACGGCATCCAGGTCACCCGCGAGTTGGTAAGCAAGTTCCAGGCAAAAGTGATCATCCTCACCACTTTCGACAACGAGGAAGATCTCAAGCAAAGCCTGAAGGCCGGCGCCAAGGGTTATCTGCTCAAGGAAGCTGAGAAGGAAGAGATTGTCGACGCGATCCGAACCGTATCACAAGGCGCCAACTATTTGCCCGCAAAACTGGGAGGAAAACTGGCCGCTTTCGCTTTCCGAGCCGAACTGACGGAGCGGGAACTGGAGGTGCTACGCCAGATCTGCGAAGGCAAATCTAACAAAGAGATCGGAGCAAAGCTTTTCATCACTGAGGGGACGGTGAAGACTCACGTGAAGAGCATTTTTTATAAGCTGGATGTTATTAGTCGCTCGGAGGCGGTATCGACGGCGATACGAAGAGGTTTGGTGCGCAGTCATGATCAATGAAATCGAGGCGGCCGAACATGCAGCAGACAACGACGCCTTAAGGCGATCGTTAGCCAGTCTCACTGATGCCGAGGAATTGTGGCCGTTCGTAGTCGGCGCGCTCACAGAATCGGCTCAGGCCATCGCCGCCCAGGCAGCCGCAATTTTTTTATTCGATGAGCAGTCAAACCGGATGTGGACAGCAATCGTGCTGGAGGATGGCCGGTCCGTCGATTTTTTTAAGGAAGACCGGTTCATTGAATTGCGTGAGCCTTTTAGTGTGGAGGATTCGGCGGTCTGGCAGGAGCTCATGAACAGCAAAACCTATCAATGGCGCGATTTGACGGACGAAACCAAGCTCCACTTTAAATGGCTCGTTCCTTGGTATCAGCGCCTGGGACTGAAAGGGGGCCTTGCAGCACCGTTGATTTTTAACTCACGGCCGATTGGACTTACCGTATTCGGCTGTCCAACCTCTGAACCGCCTCCTGTTAACCGGTTGTGTTTTCTCAAGAATCTTATCAATGAGGCTGCGCTGGCCATACAGCTATTGAGAATCAGTCACCGAGCTAAGGACGCCGAAATGGCTAACCACGAAATTACGGTGGCCGGGGAAGTGCACGAAAGCATCGCCCAATCCTTGGCAGCTATTTCCATGCATTTGGCTGGTGCACAATCTTATTTGAAGTCAGATCCGGCAAGAGCCTCCAGAGCAATTGATAGGGCCAGGGAATTGGCAAGACTCGGGATTGAACTCGTTCGGCGGACGACACTAGTCCTGCGGCTGGATGGCTCCAGTACAACCCGCCGATCGCTACCGCTCATCGATCTGATTCGAGAAGCCGGTAGCGGAAGCAATCTGATCTGCGACTTTCGCGAAATCGGTCAAATTCCTCGAACGATCGGAGCAGAGACCGAAAAAGGACTTTTGCAAATATCGAGAGAGGCGATCAACAATGCGTTGCGACATGGGCGGCCTCGAAGATTAGAAGCACTTCTTACTTGGTACGCCGACCGAGTCCAGCTCGAGATTACGGATGACGGCGCTGGCTTCGACCTCAGAACAACCGAGCAGACTGGCGAAGGGTACGGCATCAAAGGCATGCGGGAATGCGCTGCCCAGCGGGGCGGTACGCTGGAAATTGTCAGTCACGCTGGGCAAGGTACTCGCGTGTGCGCGACGCTCCCGACCTTGAACGTCTAGGCGCTAGGACGCAGACAAACGCTAGACTAGCCCTCGGGAGCAGTAAGCAGTAAATAGTAAGTACTAATTCAGTTGCTAGAAAGGATCTCGAAGCGTTTACTTTACTGTCCGCAGCTGAGCACTACTTACTGATGGTTCTTCAGGCTTTGGTGTGTGAAAAGGGTGGCTCTTCTGATGTTGGACTATGAAAAGTCTGATGGAGTTGGGCGTGCTTGCGACCGCGAAGCGGCCAATTGTCCCGAAGGGACGTAAGGACTCAGCCTGGGGTGTCAACCCCAGGTCTCATTCAAAACGACGCCCGCCCTGAAAGGGCGGCAGGGAAACGTCACCCGAAACATTTGCAGATAAATAGAGGGGCGAAACGATCGTCTTCCGCCCTTTCAGGGCGGGCACTATTTCTTGCTAACACCTGGGGTTAAAACCCCAGACTCAGTCCTTTTACCCCTTCGGGGTTAGCCGCTTCGCGGCGAAGACCAGTCCGGTGGTCGTAAGAAAATGTCCAAACTCCAGCGACCGCGAAGCGGTCTGACAGAACGGCCCAGGTGCTTTAGCCCTGGATGAGGTGATAAGAAGCGCGAGACTCTTCTCTCGATTCCTACCTCGAAAGAGAGATCATCTTCTCCCTCCACCACAAGGTCAGGTTTCTCTCGACCGGGGCAGCCAAATTTGAGTCTTACGGCATCTAGAAACCGGAGGGGGTTCGGTCGATTCTCTATCCATAACAAAAACCTACTAACCGCAACGTACTGACACTAACCATTATGTTAACAACCATTATCAGGGCGCTAAGGTGGACTGACGAGAAGCTTCAGAATTTGCTGGCCGATCTCGCCACAAGCTATGCCCGTGAGTTGTTAGCAGCCCACGGTCTCGTGGAAATAGACATCGATCATATAAAAATGAATTACAGGGTGGAATGGGGTCTAGGCCCGATTGCAGCCGAAATGATTACTTTTTCTGTTCCTTACTACGAAACAACACCGTCGGACGGCCGCCTGGAACTGATCCGAGTAGACACTGCGAGCGACCCAACGAGGAAAGCCGGGTCATTCCGGAGAACAACACCTAACTGTCACCTCTGGACCGGTTTCGAGCTAGTGGCAGCGCTAATTGTCGCCGGGGCTGCGATTTTTGGTCTGATTTTCTGTCTGGCTGCGATTTTCAAATTTTAACTCAAGCCGGAACTAGCCCTTTGCTGCGCGAGCGCAGCAAAGGGCGGGTGACGCGGAACAAATAACACTAACAAAATGGAAGCCGTTCTAATGTTATCTTACTATGTACAATTGCGGGAGCATATGCGCTCCTCGATCAGCCGTCCGGCTAAGCCGGATCATCACGCGCACCTGGAGCAGGATGGAAGGCATTTGATCTGTGGTTCTGAAGCTTCAAGGAATCTAACGGAGAAGACCGTTCCAAATACTCCGCCGTCGCTTCGCTATAACGCGACAGGGATGGCGCAGCCAGATACAACGCCCGCACAGCCAGTTGACCTGAATGACGCGTTTGAAGCTATGACTGAAAAGATAAATATCGATTGGCCGGAGTTTTCACCCCTCGATCGAATTACAGTCGGACTTATCGAATCGACGTTAGGTTTGCTCCTCTTTCTAGCTCTCATTGCGGGGGCGGTATTTTTACAACAGGGCCTCATCCACCACCCGTAAATAGCGCCCTCCAGGCCGCAGAAACTTAGCAAACTAACTATTCACACAGAAGAAGTAAGATGATAAACCCACTATTTTTCGCTAAACTCGTTAGCCCGGCGCCGATTTCAGCTTTGCCTGCCGTTTCCGAAAGATTGGCGACCCCGGAAAGTTCAACTCGCCGGCGCTGGCCACGTGATTCCCAGGCTCTTCCTCGGGGCGTGCGGCAGGTCATCTTTATCTTTGCAGCGGCTTTCTGTCTGACACCATGGATCTCATCGCCGCTAGCCCTGGCTCTGGGCGCCATCCTTGCGCTTACACACGAGAACCCGTTCGCTCGCCTGGGCAAGAAAATCTCGGCCACGCTGCTGAAGGTCTGCGTTGTCTTTCTTGGCTTTGGTATGGACTTGCAGGTTGTTCTTCGTACTGGTTTACAAGGCGCCGGCTTAGCCGCGGCGACTATCGCCACAACGGTTGGGCTGGCCTGGATCCTGGGCAAACGTCTCGGCATCGATCGCAAAGTCTCGGCCCTTATCTCTGCAGGCACTGCGATCTGCGGCGGCTCGGCTATCGCAGCCGTGGGATCGGTCATCGGCGCGGGCGAAAGCGAGATCAGCGTCGCAATGGGCACCGTCTTCATCCTTAATGCTGCCGCGCTTTACCTGTTCCCAGTTGTAGGTCACACGCTTGGGCTGACGCAGGTGCAATTTGGCACCTGGGCCGGCATCGCCATTCACGATATTTCCTCCGTGGTTGGCGCGAGTGCGCATTACGGACTGGATGCCTTGCAAACGGCTACGGCTGTCAAACTCTCTCGTGCGCTGTGGATCATCCCGGTGGCCTTGGGCGCGGCAGCCATCTTCCGGTCACGCCGGGGTGATCACCAAACCAAGACACACAGCCGGCAGACGATGCAAATCCCCTGGTTCATCGGCCTTTTCGTGCTGGCCTCGGTTGCCCGCAGTTTTGTGCCTGGGGTGGTAGACGTAGCGCCCGCGTTGCAGCACCTGGCCGGAACCGGTCTAACGCTCACGCTGTTTCTGATCGGGGCAGGCCTCTCGGCAAAAACGCTGCGCGCCGTCGGTTGGCGACCATTCTTGCAGGGCGTCCTGCTCTGGCTGTTCATCAGCATCGTTTCCCTGATGTTGATTGTCCGTTTTGCCTAGGAAACACTTCGTAGAAACCTCGTGCTTGTCCTCTGGGTTCCCCGTCCCGCAAACCGTTGGTCCTCACTCGCGGTGTTCAACCCGTTCACCAGTGTACCTAAAGAGGCATAGATCAAAGGCTTGCCTGCTCCTCTTTCTAGCTCTGATCGTGACCTTTCGCCTTTTGCACCAAAGCCTCATCTATCGATCGTAAGAAGCGCCTGCGGCTCCCGGAAATTTGTCAAACTAACTACCGACACAAAAAAACTTGATATGATAAATCCACTGTTTTTCGCTAAACACGTCAACCCGTCACTTCGACCGCTTGGAACCTTTGAACACTTCTTTTGGCTGCTGGATCAGAATCGGCCTGTCCACTTTGCCCTGGCAGCTCAGGTCCAAGGAGCCACTGAAATTGAGCAGTGGCGCAATGCCCTCGATCTAGTGCAACGACGCCATCCGCTCCTATCCCCAAAGGAGCTAATCGTCATGGACTTGTCAATCGAAGAGCCTGCCTCGCTTGCGAGGCCGGCGGACGTGAAAGCTGAAGCGCAGCGCAGTTTCTCTCGCCAAGACGCGAGACCGGAGATAGAGAACGGTAACACCACTGCCCGAATAGTTAAAATCTCGGCCGACCGCTTCACGCCATCGGAAGCCAACAACTTGCTCGATCCGGAAGATGAAGCAACAGACTATCATCTCTACCAAGAGCTGACTAACGCCGCTAAGGAGATGGAATTTGACTGGCTGGAGCCTTTAGGCTCGAGGTGGATAACATCCCGGTTCTCTCAAATCGCGGTTGGATTTCTTCTGCTCGCCACACTCATCGGCTTCAGCATCGCCTGCTGGCAGACCCTTGGTTACGTTTACGGCTCAATTTTCTCGTTGTGAGCTCCACCGCGCCACTATGCCTTTTGCTTCAACTATCAATCAACCTGTTCATATGATGCCAAATTTAAATATTGGTTCGACCGGCAATGTGTTCGCCGTCGGTGAAGCGCCGGTGATCGGCGCCCTACAAGACGCATATAAAAAGGATGTAAAGGATGCGAAAACCTTTCCCCAGCTTAAGCCATTGGCTCGGCTCTCAACAGGTCTGTTCGAGGGGCTAGTCTGTGTTTTCGTGGTATTTTATTTACTTGCCGTGGTCGCATTGAGCGGAGCATTGCTCTTCTACACATTCACCCGATGAAGCTTGACCAAAGTCATAAAATGCTTCGGGCTTTCGGTCACGAGTTCGATGTATTAGTCAATTCTGAGCACACCAGAGGTGCATCCTGTGTTCTGCGTGCTTTCGCCTCACCCGGGAACGACGTGCCGCTACATGTCCATCGTTTCGAAGACGAGATTTTCATTGTGGAATCAGGTGAGCTCGAGGTAAACCGAGGCGGTGAAATTATTCGCCTCCGAAAAGGCGATGCAGTCTATCTCCCGAAGAATATCCCGCATGCACCGAGAGCCGTCGGCAGCGAGAGAGCGCAAGTCCTTGCGATCTGTGTACCGGGCGGGTTCGATCACTATATTGCCGCCTGCGCTGAAGAATGGAGTAAACCCCAGCCAAGCTTTCAACGGCTTGATCAGATCGCGGCCAGATTTGGACAGGAGTTTCTGACTCCGGAATCTCCTTCCAGCTCAAGTCCTGAGCTTCCCAGCAACGAAAGTGGCTCGAGCAAACAGCCCATTGTGCCTTAGTCCGGGACAGTTCCACTTTTGCTCGACGGCGATTACTCGACGGCGGCATCATCTTTATCGACGACCGGCCCAAGAAAAGCAGTACAACTCAAACCTATATATAAGTAACAGAGCCAAGCTATGAGCACCAAACAGAATCAGAATATCAACAACGGTGAATACTCCCATCCCGAAGCATTAGTAGAGACGGATTGGATCGCTCAGCATTTGAATGATCCGTTAGTCCGCATCATTGAGAGCAATGAAGATATCTCCTTATATGACACCGGGCATATTCCCGGCGCCGTGCACGTTGACTGGCATAAAGATCTTAATGATCAAACCATTCG
>JAFAZK010000312.1 GCA_019239825.1 Verrucomicrobiota bacterium
TTGAGCGATAATGATATCCACGCCACGCGTCTCTAACCAGAGCGCTTCAGCAACCGTCGTCGCAGACGCCATGGTCCGGCAACCAACCGCCTTCACTCGAGCTAAAAGTGTTGGGTCAGGCAGACCAAAATGAAAACTTACTACCTCCGGTTTGGTATCCTCGATGACGTCACACTTGGCCTCATCAAACGATTGAATATCTACCCGCGGCACCGGAGTCGCCGGATCAATGCCTAGCTCACGGTAATAAGGCAACAAGCGATCTAGCCAAGCCTCTTCGCGATCGGTTGCTGTCTTTGCCTGGGCGTGACAAAAGAAGTTGACGTTAATCGGCTTGTCAGTCACCCCACGCACTGCGTGGATCATCTTGGCCGCAACCTCCGGCTCCATCGGACCGCAGCCGATCGAACCGAGACCTCCGGCGTTAGAGACGGCTGCGGCGAGGTCAACTGTGACAAAGCCTGCCATTGGCGATAACACGATTGGGTGCTCAATCTGCAAAAGGTCGATGAGTCGACGGTCTGGCCACATAGTTCGATGGATTAACAGATGGGTTTAAAACTTAGCAATGCGACGATTTTCGTTCGAATTGCCGTAATCGCCGCCCGGAAGGCCAGCGGCACGCTTAGCGTCAGACACGGGTCACGATGGGGTGGTGGATTAAGTGCTGCGCCAAGAAATCCGGCAGTCTGAGCAACAGAACGGCATTTCACCGCAACCTTCGATAGGATGAGGCTGTTGCAGGGTACTGCTTCGATCGTTGCGGTTGGGCGAGTGGCTGCGTCGGTCGGGATTTCCGACTGGCGCAGCCTTTTTTTAAGGCAACAAATCTACTCGTTCTTTTTATGCCGACTTGGCTCCGTACAACAACCCCGCATCATTCCCACGCGACAGGAATTCGGGGACGGCTTGCCCGACGAAGCCATCGGCTAGTCTCTCTGACGCGAAACTCGGACCCGGCTTACCCCTATCGTCCGATTTTCGGTCCCGTTTATCCGGCGTCTAAGACGGCTCTTAACGCGGTGACGCTTGCCATGGCGATCGAGCTGGAATCGACCGGAATCAAAGTTAATGCTGCCTGCCCAGGTTTCACTAAAACGAACCTCAATAACTATACCGGCACCCAGACGGTCGAGGAGGGTGCGCGCGAGCCGGTGCGTCTTGCGCTGCTCGGTTCGGACGGTCCGAATGGGACGTTCTCGAACGCGGACGGTCCGCTCCCGTGGTGATGGGAGTCTGGGGAGTTCAAGCAGTTCGAGGAGCGACAGCGGACGAGCAGGAGCTCGTCTCTACCGATCTCCTTGAACTCTTTTTTCCGTTTAGCAACGGTTTGAACGGTTAGCTTCTCCCGGTTATCTTCTTCAGTGGTATTATGAAGAAACGCTCTCTGGGGAGTGGTGACGCCAGAACGCCCGTACCCGATAATCGCCCTCCGCCGATGTTCATCGCGGATCACCCGGGTCTCGATTTCCTTAACTCGATCGGGACACCCGTGGATAGTGTGATTGAGTGGATCGGAAATGGAGAAGACCTTTTAGCTTGGCTGTCGGAAGCGAAGCTCATCGATCCGGCCGAAGTGGCGTCTATCCGAGCAAATTCTTTTCCAGGTGAACTGGACGAGGTGGCAGCCCAAGCGCGTGCCCTACGCGAATGGTTCCGCGACTTTGTCCGTTCCCATATGGGTCGTCCGGTGACCGCGAAAGCGCTCAACCTTTTAGAACCCTTAAACCGCGTACTCGAGCGCGATGAAGGTTACGGGGCGATTGTGCCAAGGCCTGGCAACCACAGAAAACCGACGTCTGCGTCGGGGTTCGAGTTGCGACGTTTGCGGCGCTGGAGTACGCCGAATGCCGTACTTCTACCCATCGCGGAAGCCCTGGCCCATCTTGTTTGTTCGTCAGACTTTACTCTGGTAAAAGCCTGCGAGGGCAAAATCTGTACGCTTTTGTTTCTCGACACCACGCACGGAAAGGCCAGACGTTGGTGTAGCATGACGCTCTGTGGTAACCGGGCAAAACAAGCTGCTCATCGGCAACGCTCCGCCAAGAAACGCAATGAGGTAACCAAGGCAAAAAATTCACCACAAAGACACAGAGCACACAAAGGAAAGAGCTGAACCGCGGATGATATGGCCAGGCGAATTGACTCTATCCGCATAAATCTGCGCGCGTCTGTGGCTTCGGTTTTCTCTGTGTCCTCTGTGTCTCTGTGGTGAGTATGGGTTCGTGGTCGGTCTTTAAATCAGATGCGGACGATCATCTTACCGTTTGCTTGGTTCGATTCCATGGCCTCGTGTGCAGCGCGGATATCGTCGAATTGGAACACCCGGGCGGGCTTCGCTTTGTAAATCCCTTTCGCGACTTTATCCACGATGGATTGAAGAGGAATATCGGAGACGGGAAACTCAGGTGTACCGAACACAAAGCTGCCGAAGAAAGTAAAGTAAACTCCGCTTGGCATCTGGAGTAGGGGATTGAAACCATTTACCGGATCAAGGCCGCCGAGCCATCCGGCTAAGCACATGCGCCCACCTCGACGCAGCATGCGAAGCGAATCCATGAAGGTGCTGTTGCCGACCAGGTCTAAAACGGCATCGATCTTTTTTCTCTCGGCGATCGACTCGGAGAGTTTTGGAGTTTCGATTTCAGCTCGATGAGCTCCAAGTTCCAATAGAGTGTCGAATCGCTCCTTCTTCCGAGTCGTTGCGATCACCTGAGCGCCGGCGTCGACCGCCATATTTATTGCTGCCCGGCCCAAAGCCGAGGTTGCGCCGCGGATCACCAGCGTTTGGCCATCTCTGATTTCCAAATTCCGATGTAAACAGGTCCAAGCCGTCGCGTACGACTCGGGGATTACTGCGAATTCTTCCCAAGACAGGCCCGTCTCGATAGGAACCACATTAGTGGCCGGGGGACAGGTGTATTCCGCATAACTACCGTTGATTGTGCGGCCCATACCACCCATGAAGGCGGCGACCTTGGTTCCTACGGCAAACTCGCCTCCAGGGCATGCTTTAACCAGACCTACACACTCAATTCCGCTGACCAATGCAGCTTCGGCCCAGTCGCCCTTTCTCATATGGGTTTCCGCGCTGTTAATGCCGAATGCCTTGACCTCGATCAGCACAGAGCCTTGCTGCGGAACTGGATCAGGCAATTTCTCAATGACCAGGCCATCTAGCCCGCCAAACTCTTTGATAATGATTGCTCGCATCGGATGATACCACTGGTTGAAATTGGTTTAATGGTTCGCAATTTGTCTTGAATAACTGGACAGAATATTGGGAGCGGTTATGCATAACTCCCTTTAGACAATAGAGAATGTGCAAGTCGCGTACCAACCTGTCTCCTTGACGTTTGTCGTCGTGAATTGGTTGGTCGGCCGAGAGGGACAGGAAGGGTGATCGCTGTACGAGATTCCGTACTTCTGGCGGCGGCCGAAAATAAAGGCCATAGCAGCCAAACCCCGGAGAGGCGACGTAGATATTCCTTCCGAAACGCCCGCGCTGGCATGACTAATCGCGATTGGTATGCGGTTGGTTAAGAGTCCTGTCCGTGTAAGCAATTAGTAACGGTACAAGTAATCTTGGAGAGGTTATCGAGGCGGGTGCCTATAGCCGCCCCAAAAATTCAATTATCGCCTGATTTACCTCTAGAGGGCGTTCTTGCTGGGTCCAGTGGCCGCAGCCTGGCAGAATCAAGGTTTTTTGCAATTTGGGCACGTCGTTCCGAAGATTAGAGATCACTTGATCCATACCGCGGAACCCCAACACTAGATCGCGATCGCCCGCGATCAGCATCGCTGGTACCGTAATCTTTGATCCGGAAAAAGGTGCTAGCAATTGCCAATTTCGTTCGATATTCCGGTACCAATTCAGACCGCCCCGGTAACCTGTGCGCTTGAAGTTTTCTACATATATGTCGACATCGGCCTCAGTGACCCATGGCGGGAGGGAAGGCGGATTGGCCTGGATGGCCCTGAGGCCCCCTTGCCTGGGTACCATGAAAACGTGGCCTTCCGCAGTAACCGGAGCCCTGGGAGCGTCTCCCGAGCCGCGGTAAAAAGCCGAGCGGACACTTGCCCGTACGTCATGCTCATATTCCGACTCAGCAACTCCTGGAGACTGGAAGTAGCTTTGATAAAATACTGTCTCCTCAGTCTCTGGAACGCTCCTGTCCGGATGGACCTGACCTCGGGGAATAAAGGGGACACTTAAGCCGATCACGGCACGGAAACGATCGGGACGAAGGAGAGCGGCGTGCCAGGCGACTGGAGCCCCCCAGTCATGGCCAACGATGACCGCAGTTTCCTGGTTGAGGGCATCAAGCAAGCCGACCACGTCTCCCACCAGATGAAGCAGGGTGTATTGGTCAATTGCCTCAGGTGCGTCCGTCTGACCGTAGCCGCGCATATCTGGAGCCACAGCGTGAAAGCCTGCGGCCGCCAACGCCTCGAATTGATGACGCCAGGAGTACCATAGTTCCGGGAACCCGTGGCACAGCAACACCACCGGACCTTCCCCTTGTTCGGCCAAATGCATTTGAATGCCGTTTGTCTCGATAAAGCGATGGGTTAGTTTTTTCACTGATCGGCTAGGAACTGGGAGACTTCCGAAAAGAAACGCGATGGTTCCTCGATGTACGGAAAATGCCCGACGTTGGCATAGAGGCTGAGTCTTGATCCGGCAATACGAGTTTGCATCCGTTCTGACACTTCGACGGGACAAGCCCAGTCTACCGTGCCAGTGATAATCAGCGTTTTTGCCTGGACCTTATCGTACTCCCGGGATTGATATCGGGGAGCTAGCTTGTCCGCTGCGTCTTGCGCTTTTTCCGCAAAGACCGAGAGATGACTTCCTGCGTATTGCTGTTCGAAGACTGGTAAATAACGGGCGGGATCCGAGAAGTACAACGGAAGAACCTGTGCTAGGTTCGTTTCGAACTGTTCGTCCGTATCCTCGGTTGGGTCATTCTGGGCCACCTCGACCGCATGCTTAAATCGAGGGTCGTCATGCCACAGCGTCAGATATCTCTGAGTTGCTTTAGGCTCTCGATCATCCAGGACTTCGGGATCAATTAGAACCACTTCTTTGACACGCTGAGGGTAACGCTCGGCGTAATCGAGCGCGATGGCCCCACCATTAGAATGGCCCATCAGCTTGATAAAATCGAGTCCAAGGTAAGACCGCAAGCGGTCGATATCGTCCGCCATTACGGCCTCACTCATCTGCTTTGTGTCTGCCGGCCGGGACGATCCTCCACTACCCCGCGTATCTAGATAGACAACGGTGAACGTTCTCTCCAAGGGCGCGAGGCCTCTCTGCAAGTACAGGGAACCGATGCCCCAACCAGGCGAGGTCACCAGGACCAAAGGTCCGTGACCTGAAACCACGTAGTGCAAGGTTACATCCGCCAATTTCGCCTCATGTGATCCGAGCGAAAGTTTTGGGTCGATGGTGTTCGCTGGCGTACTGTCGTCCGAATGGCCATCAACAGAAGCAACGCACTCGGATGGTTCGTAGAACGAGTAAATGCTTAGGGCGATATCAGCCGACGCAACGAGTTTGGGTGGCTCGCAGAACGAGTAAGCACTTAACGCCACAGTTCCTAACACTATTTGGTGAGTTTTTGAAAAAAAAGAGATCATTATCTTCAGCATCGCTGCTCGAAGAACCAACAATATCAACGTCTCAATCGATGAGTGCGCACTTGTATGAACTGCCGGAATCGTTGCCGCAATGAACGATTAATATCAATTAGTAACTGCTCAGCAGATTATTAAACGGTTATGTATAGATGTAAGATCGAATGGCTGCCCTGGCGTCTGATGGCGGCGATGCCTACGGATCGATTTAGGCAGGACGGAAATTCGTAAGTTCGAAAATTCGAACCTCGGCTTGCGCCAATTGATCTTTGGTTAGCTGGGCGTTCCTGAAGGACTAAGGGCTACGGAGGAAACCCTGGCACGGAACTTGTTTTGGAGTTCGTTTTGTTGAGCGAGATTCAAGTAACTAGACAGATCTATATAGACAGGTTATTAAGCGACATGGAGCGCTTAAGCGCGCAGACAAAATCATCCGCTCAGCAAAAACACTGTGAAAACATCAAACATCCCCAACGTTAAACTCGACATTGTCGAAGCCGACGGAATCAAGATCTTCTACCGCGAAGCCGGTCCGGCTGATGCGCCTGTGATTCTGTTGCTACATGGATACCCCACCTCGTCGCACATGTTCCGGCATCTGATGCCACGGCTGGCATCGTCTTTCCGGGTGATCGCGCCGGATCTGCCTGGTTTTGGATTTACCGAGGTGCCATCCGAACGGCAATACCGCTACACCTTCGACAGTCTGGGCGTGACGATTAACGCTTTTGTGGAAGCATTGAATCTGAAACGGTATGCCATCTACGTGTTCGATTACGGCGCGCCCACCGGCTTCCGCCTGGCGGTAGCTCACCCGGAACGGGTTACGGCGATCATCTCCCAGAACGGAAACGGTTATGTGGACGGCTTGGGCGACGCCTGGGACCCGATCAAGAAATATTGGAAAGAGCCGACCCCAGCTAACCGTGAGGCGCTCCGCGGGTTTATCGGTCTGGAGGGAACGAAGTGGCAGTACGTTCACGGCGTGACAGACCCTGTGCAGGTCGAGCCCGAGGCCTACTGGTTGGATACCGTCCTGCTACAGCGCCCAGGGAACGCCGAGATCCAACTCGACCTTTTCCTCGATTACGCGAGCAACGTGAAGTTGTACCCGACATTCCAGGAGTACTTCCGAAAATCTCAGCCACCGCTGCTCGCCGCTTGGGGGAAGAATGATCCGTTCTTCGTTCCTCCTGGCGCCGAGGCGTTCCGCAAGGATATCCCGTCGGCGAAGGTCGTCTTTTATGACACAGGACATTTCGCCTTGGAAACCCACGTGGAGGAGATCTCCGAAGAGATCCACTCGTTTTTAAACGAGCTGGCTAAGGCCGGAAAGCTTTAGCCCGAAGCGATTGTTCGCGCAGTTCTCTCGCGCTATGGACTGCGCGAACGGGACAGAACCGGATGAGCGGGAGCTCATCCCTAACGATTTCTGTTGTCAACGAATAGCAGCGGTGGCGTTCTACCGTTGCGGGCTTTGACCATTGAAAAATCCTTCGAACAGACCAGATCAGCCATTGCCTGAGCAACGATTAAAATCAGGGCATTTGGTCTGGTGTGGCGGCGTAGAGAGCGCAACTCCAGACCTGATCGACTGCGCTCTTTTGCAATTGGCTGACACGTTTCTACAATCGCCCAGTACCTTTGATCGCGTTGAAGAACGCAATTCAATGGTTTTAATAGATCCAGTGCTTGATCCGTTAGATGATGTCCCATATGCGCAAGGACAAAATTACGAAACCATTCGCGCAACGCGCGGGCTTGGGCGGCCACTTCATCGAGTTCTCCAGGCAAAGAACTAGCGCGAATCGCTGCAGCGTCGCCGTGATCCAGAAGCTGGGCCTGCACCAGCCACGCCACCAGGTCGTCGCCGTTCGCCAGCAATTCCACGACGATGTCTTTTGACTTCACAGTTGAGTTTAGAAAATCTAGCGCCCGATCGCCGGCCATGAATGTTGGCGCGGGCAGCGTTTCCGATAATTGGGATTCATCATGGTTGCCGTTAGGAGTATTTTTCTGCATCGCTCGAGATTCCTAGGTTGGGTTCTTACTAACCGGACGCTTAAGCCCCAGCTTTATTATCCGTGAAATCAAAGTCGTGGGCTTGATTCCCAGAAGCTCTGCAGCTCCATCGGCGCCTTTGATTTTCCAGTTTGTTTTTCGCAGCACGATAAAAATGTTTTCTCGCTCGCGGCGTCGCAGTTCTGGTTCGGTAAGGTATTCCGGCTCCTCTTCTTGGATGGCTTTTGGTTCAGGGGGAGTTAGATCGGAATTGTTAAGCGGAAGATCGAAGTGTAGCGCGCCGCCCCTAGCGACAATGACGGCGCGCTCGATCATGTTCTGCAGCTCGCGGATGTTGCCGGGCCAATCGTAATTTTGAAGGACCTCAATGCCCGCTCGGGTTAGTCGCGTTTTCGGACGTCCGAGTTTTTCCACTAACGCCTCGGTGAAATAGGTCGCGAGAAAGGGGATGTCTTCTTTGCGTTCCCTCAGCGGAGCAATTTTCAGCGGAAACACATTTGGACGATAGTAGAGGTCCTCGCCCTTCTGATACATAGATTTCCTCGATAATTACGGACTAACTTCTGTCCTCTCTTCGAATTGCCAGGGCGCTGCGCACCGCTTGGGATAACGCCTCCTGACTGAATGGCTTGGATAAAAATCCGACAGCACCAGCTTGAAGTGCCTGGCTCCTGACCTCATCGCTATCATAGGAAGTGACAAAAATAATCGGAATCCGATAGTTCATTGTGGCCAGCGTCTGCTGTAGTTCCAGGCCTCCGATAGCGGGCATGCGGACATCTAGGATGAGGCAGTCTGTGTCGTGTAATTGAGGTGATTGCAAAAAATCTTCGGACGAGTGAAACCCTCCGGCCAGATACCCAATCGACTGTAATAAACTGACTATGGCATCCACCAGGGAGGAATCGTCGTCCACAATGGATATCAGTGGCACTTTGACCGGCTGAGGTTCCTTGGCCAAATTGTTTGTTTCTCAAGTTTCGGTTCCGATAGAGAGGTAGCATCACAGCCGGGCTGGGCTCTACTCGACCTTGGTATGGGAGAACCCATACTGGGAGCTAGAATCTAGGGCCTAGGAGGGATGCGGTGAGCATCGCAATGGTCCTCGTACTCGTCGTTGTCCTCGAAAGTGGTTTTCAGATGCAGCGTTGTAACCGCTAAGGACGGCGAGAGCTTCTGGCCCATTAGTTGCCGACTTACAAGGCGGTTCCCATTTAGTCGGTGGGTGAGAACAACATTTCGTTGCCAGACATTTCACCCGCCAAACCCGCATGAACCCTTACTGCTTACTGCTGACCGCTGACTAACCCGCCTCGCCAACGATCCCGAGCTTTTCTGCAATGCGGGCGAGATGAACAACCGATTGGGCTTTCATCTTGTGCATAACTTGTCCGCGATGCATTTTGACGGTGGCTTCGCTGTTTTTAAACTGAGCTGCGATCTGTTTAGTCAGCATACCCGTCACCATCAACTTCATTACTTCTCGTTCCCGCTTGGTCAGCGAATTGTAGCGGTGACGCAGTTCAGTCACCATGGTCCGTTCCTGAAGGGCGGCTCGGTCAATTTCTATGGCGTGTTGAATGGCGTCGAGCAGATCTTGATCACGAAATGGCTTGGGCAGAAACTCCACTGCGCCGGCCTTAATGGCCCGGACGGACATCGGGATATCTCCGTGACCGGTAATGAATATGATTGGAATGGGCATTCCCATACGGATCAATTCCCGCTGCAGATCGAGCCCGCTCAGGCCGGGTAACCGGACATCCAGCACCAGGCAAGCCGGAGCATCCGGTCTCTGGTGCTCCAAAAAATCTCTGGCTGATTTCAAGGTTTCGACCGAGAGCCCGACAGAGGTAATTAAATCGGCCAAGGCTTCCCGCACCGATGAATCATCGTCGACGACAAACACGACGGGATCACCAGGTTTCAAGCGCTCTCCTCCGGCAAAACTGGCAAAAAGAATTGGAAAGTGGCACCGGCATCGGGGTTTGGGTGACAGGTTAACTGTCCGCCGTGAGCTTCGATGATCGCGCGACAAATCCACAAGCCCATGCCCATGCCTTCGGGTTTGGTGGAGTGAAATGCTTGGAAAACTTGTACCGTTTCCTGAGGAGTGAGACCAACGCCTGAATCGCGCACCGCAATCACAACGGCAGATCGGCCGGCGCGCTGCGCCAGGTGGGATCGGATATGCAATGCTCTGGGGCGATCGGTGATGGTCGCCATCGACTCAATCGCGTTCATGACCAGATTAAGAAGCACCTGCTGCAGCTGCACAAAATCGGCCGCGACAGACGGAAGATGCAAATCCATTTCCGTCGAAAATTCCACGCTTCGTTTGCGCAGTTCGCCACCCACCAAGACAAGCACTTCTTGGATTACTTCATTGACGTTTAACGGGGACGTGACGAGAGGCGCCTTTCTTAGAAAGGTGCGAACCCGCTTCAAAACATCACTGGCCCGATTACCATCCCGGACTATCCGTTCGACGGCTTCGCGAGCTTTACGCAGATTGGGAGGACTATTTGCGAGCCAATTCAAACAGGCATTACCGCTGGCGACAACCGCGGCGAGCGGTTGGTTAACCTCATGGGCGATCGAGGCAGCCAATTGTTCCATGCTGGTCATTCGGCTCACCCGAGCGATTTCAGCCTGAGCTTGATGTAGCGCGTGCTCAGCCTGCCTGCGTTCAGTGATGTCCGTCGCAATTCCACAAACTGCGTAGGGCTGACCATTGCGGTCGTGGAGAAGGAATTTTGCACTGATATGGCAGCGATTTCCTTGTTCTGAGGGTAGAATTTCCTCGAACTGGATCGGGGCACCCGCTTCGATAACTTTTAGGTCATTGGCGCGTACCTCTGCGGCGATTTCGCGAGGGAGAATGTCAAAATCGTTCTTACCTCGGATCTCGTTGCGCCCGACGTGGTGCCGGCGCTCGAATTCGCGGTTGATCAAGAGGTAACGTAACTCGAGATCCTTAACAAAAATAACGGAGGATGTGTTATCGATAATGTCCTGGAGCCGCTGTTCGCTGGCGCGCAGGGCTTCTTCGGCTCTTTTCCGATTGCTATTTTCCTGAGTCAACTCACCATTTAACCGGGCCAAGTCGGAGTAGAGTCTAGCGTTATCCAAAGAAATTGCGGCTTGGGAAGCCAGAAGTTTCAATACCCCGAGACGGCCAGATGTAAATACCCGAGGCGCCAGGTCGTTCTCGAGATAGAGCATTCCCGTTAACGTGGCCTGTTTTAGCAACGGCAGACAGAGCACGGACTTAGAGTTCCGTTGACGAAGGTAGGCGTCCTCTGAGAATCTGTTTTCGACGGAGGCGTCATCCAGGATCACGCTTTCCTTGGTGCGGGTCACATAACGTACGATTGACTGAGGCAGCACGGCGCCTGTCAGCGGGGCTGCTCGCAGGTCGACGATGACACTGTCGCCGCTGGTGCCGGCTTCAGCTTCAATGCACCGATCGTCGCCGTGAACAAAAATCAGGAGACCGCGCTGGGCGCCCGCGTGCTCAATCACCATGCGCATAAGCGTGTCGATCAGTTTCTCCAAGACGATTTCACCCGATAGAGTCTGCAGTGCTTTGACGACGGTAGTTAGGTCCAGCTCATCGATAGGTGCACCGATCGTTGAGGCCGGCCCAGCCGTTGGCTCTTTTTCTCTTAAGTGGGGATATAACACTTCGAGTTGCCGCACCTTACCCGTAGCTCCCCAACGGAGGTAGCAGTACCGTGCGTCACGCAGGTACGTAGAAGCGATTTTCGCTGAACCTCGAGCCAGGTAGAACCGAGCTGCGAGTTCGTTCGCGAGCGCTTCATTATGGAGAAACTCATTTTCGTGGGCTGACTGGATGGCTTGTTCGTAAAGGTCCATCGCTTCAGGCACCCGATCTTCGATCCGGGCGATCTCTGCACCGACTAACGCAGCACGATCCCGGAAATTTTCCGGACAATTGCCCGCCCAAATCTGGAGCTGCTGGTAATGCTGAGTAATGGCCTCGAAGTGCTCTGGCTGTTCCTGGGCGGCAGCGAAATCCCAAACCGCCGACCGCGACAGCGCACTGTAAAAGTGATATTCCGCCTCCTCGAGAAAGCAGGG
Source organism: Verrucomicrobiota bacterium (assembly GCA_019239825.1). Taxonomy (GTDB): domain Bacteria; phylum Verrucomicrobiota; class Verrucomicrobiia; order Chthoniobacterales; family JAFAMB01; genus JAFAVN01. The sequence goes on from JAFAZK010000312.1 coordinate 11,770, forward strand.
TGAGGTCCAGATCAGCCGGGCTGCCTTCAGCGAAGCTTGCAACGCGATTTCGTATTGGCCAGCTAGATAACGCGCCTGCATTTTTCGGATCCAATACCAACAGTGAGCGATTGCTAACGTCGTTTTGCTGGACAAATGGGCTTCAAACTGCTGCTCATTCATGCGTTCATCGTCGAAACGGCCGAATTCAAGAGTCAGGCCGCGAAGGGCTTGAATGAGCCCGATTTGGGCGGTGATTATATCAACCACGAGGCCAAACCGTGCTTTCCGGGCAAACTCCAGGCCGTGCTCGGCTTCGCGTTGGACATCAGGTAAAGGATCGCCAGCAAAAATAAGATCTGAATTCAGATGATTGCAGGTGTAGGCGCCGCGTGTGAGGTCACCGATCCGGGTTGCGACTTGGAACACGTGGTGCAGCACATCACGGCTGGCCCTTATATGTTTCGTCCATCGCAGTACGGTGATCACAAAGGCAAGATAGCTGCTAGCCTCAAACTGCCGTAGCCCACGTCGTTCAACCAAGTCGTAGCCAACTTGGCCGAATCGAAATCCGTCGTTGTAATCGCCGAAGCCGCGCCGCGCAACCATGCCCAGCCACGCGAAAGCGAAGCAGGAAGCATCGCAGATGCCTTGCTCCAGGCTCAGGTTGACCGCGCCACAGATGATAAGGGACGCCAAATTGGCATCCATGAACAAAGCCGGTGAAAACGCCTTACCTAGCACTGCAATCGTTCCGAAGGAGGACCGATCCTGCATCAGAGGCCAGTCGAGAAGATCCTCGATCGATCGTCCTGCCAGTAGGGACCAAATCCGATCATATTCATGGCGCACTTCGTCGTCGCTGGGGTGCCGTGACCAGCGGACACCGACCCGTCGCAGGTAATCGAGACAGACGTCGACCGCGCGATCGCTCTGATCAAGCGTGGTGTATAGATCCATGCGTAAACAGGCGACGGTTGCGAGTTCGGGGGTGCCGGCAATGTGGGACGACAGCAACGTTAAGCGTTCCTCGGCCGCTGCCAACTGGCCTGTAAGGAACTCACATTCGGCTCGGTTTACTTCCAGGTCGAAGGCAAGCTCATGGTTGTGCCCCCAAGCGTCGTCTTCCAAAAGTGCCGCACCAGAAACCAGGTATTTGAGGGCCGAGCTATACGCGGTAGAAGATTTTGCACGTTTGCCTGCCAGGAGATTCAGCTTGGCCAATTCCTCTCGTTCTTGGCGTGAGCTAATTTGCGTCGCGCCCTGGTTAAGCTGATTGACAATCTCAAAAACTGTCTGCTCGCGCATTTCCGGAGGGGTGTGCGCTTTGAGTAATCTACCGATTCTGAGATGCTCCTCCGGCCGTGAGCTCGCGGGAATTGATGCATAGGCGGCTTCTTGAACCCGGTCGTGGGCAAACTTGTATAAACCCTCCGATCGCACAATGAACTCCAGGCGTTCAGCCTGCCACAGGTCGGAGATCAGCCTCTCTTCCGACGTCCCGTGAACGACAGAAAGCGTGGAGACAGCAGCACTGTTCCCGAGGCAGGCAAACTCTTGCAGTGCTTTCTGGGTTTCGTTGGCTAGGCGATTCAATTTCCCAACCATGAGATCCGCTACATTGTCGGTGTAGCATTTTCCCTGAATGCGACCGACATCCCAAGTCCATTTCCCAATGCTGTGGTTGAAGGTGAGTAGTCCTTCATCGGCAAGCGCCGAAATAAACTGAATAGCAAAAAATGGGTTACCGACCGTCTTCTCGTGGATCAAATGCGCGAGCGGCCTGACGCTCTGCGCCCCGGCGTGAAGCGCATCCTGCAACAACAGTCCCAAATCTTCACGGGTTAGAGGAGCCAGGACAATCTCGTGCAGCGATGCTCCCGTCTTCCGGATGGTATCCAGCTTGCGCCACAGAGGATGAGTCGAATCGACTTCATTGTCTCTGTAAGCTCCGATCAGCATTAAATGATGCACGTCCGGCTGGGTCAATAGATCCTGCACGAAATCCAGCGTTGCTGCGTCCAGCCATTGCAAGTCATCTAAGAACAAAGCCAGGGGATGCTCCGGCCGGGCGAATACGCTGACAAATCGCCGGAATATTAGCTGGAAGCGAGCCTTTGCGTCCTGGGGCGGAAGATCGCGAACGGCTGGCTGATCCCCAATGATCAATTGTAGTTCGGGAATAAGATCCACGATAAGCCGCCCGTTCGGACCCAACGCTTCAAGAAATCTCGCGCGCCATTCGGACAGCTCGGCCTCACTCTTGGCCAGGAGTGGTCGCACCAGCGTCTGGAACGCTTGCGCCAAAGTCCAATAAGGGATGTTCCGCTTGTACTGGTCGAACTTACCGGATGCGAATTGCCCTTGTGGCGGGACCAGCACCTTGTGCAGTTCATTTACGACTGACGATTTGCCAATCCCCGAATACCCGGAAACCAATACCAGCTCTGGCCGGCCGGTCGCGACGACCCGTTCGAATGAGGCGAGCAAAGTATCAATCTCGCGATCGCGTCCATACAGTTTCTCTGGAATCCGCAAACGGTCCGGAGTGTCGTATTGGCCAAGTGGAAACGGAGCGATAAAATCTGAACCGTCGCCCTTCTCGTTATCCAAAGGGGGGGCGCGCGTCCCCGCGCGCCGAAGCGGATCGCGAGGATGCGATCCCTCCAGTTCGTCAAGACACCGCCGGAGGTCGGCCTGAACGCCGGCTGCTGTTTGGTAGCGTTCCTCAGCGGTCTTGGCCAGGAGCTTCATGACGATTGCGGAAACCGAATGGGGGACGGCGTGCGATCGTTGTTCCGGAGAGACCGGCTGCCTTGCGATGTGGCAGTGCACCCATTCCATTGGATCCGATGCCGAGAAGGGTAGAGTCCCGGTGAGCATTTCGTAGAGCGTGACCCCGAACGCATACAGGTCGCTCCGGGAATCGATGGATCGATTCATTCGCCCCGTTTGTTCAGGGGCCATATAGGGAAGAGTCCCGGCGATAAACTCTGGAGGCCCAGGAAGCTGGCGTTCGCGTGGTAACCGTGAAGCAATACCGAAGCCGGTCAGCCAGCATTGGCTGGTCACGCGGTTTACCAAGATATGGGCCGGTTTGATGTCTTTATGGATAATGCCTCGCTGGTGCACAGCCCCAATGGCAGATGAAATATTGATTGCCAGACGTAGTGCCCACGCGATATCCAGCGCTTGCGCGCCGCTAGCGGGCTCTAGCAAGCGACTGAGTGGGACACCACCGGGATCTTGCAACGCTAAAACCATCCTGCCCCAATGAGTGACCATGCCAATCGGTCGAGCAGCCCAGCTCAGGTCGAGATCTTCTTTTAAGGAATCTTCATTTTGTAGGCGTCTCAGGCTCTCCGGTGATTGGCGTTGGCTGACGGGCGAAACCACTAGAACGCGGAATAGAGTATCCCGGTTGTTGCCGCGATAGAGGATCAGATCTCCGTCCGCTCGGAGTGCTACCAATTCATATTTCGATAAGTCAACCACGGTCCCGACCTGACTATTCTCTACTACACAATCCTTTCGCTAGTCAGTCAATTTGCGATCAGGAAGGCTATTGGGGCAGAGAATCCGGCAGATAGAACAAATCGCGTTGGGTTCGGACTTTCGCTACTATCCTGCCATCCTTTCTACTGATCCAGGAAAGTAACTAGTTGGACAGGTTGAGTTTGGCATGAATCCGGGCAATTGGGAGCCGCTCCTTCGGTTTGGCGCATTTCAAGCCGCGTTCGGTAGCATAAAACGGGTATTGAAGAGCCTCCCAGGCTGTTCGGGCCAGGCTACCTGCATTCAATCCCTTTCCTCCGTCGCCATCCTGGCTATGGCGGACAGGCCGGGACGAAAACGTCGCTACCACCGCTTTTCCCGGGGTGGTCATGGAGAGTGCGAAAGTTCGTACGGCTGGCCGGGTGATCAATTCCATGGATAAACCCTGGTCAGCGAAGGGCAAAGCCTGAGCGGTACCGTTGGCATGGAATGTGTTAGTAAGGTGCTAATAAATAACCGTAAAGAGAACAAAGAACTGGTTACGCGTGTGGAGTCGACAATTGTTAGTGTGCGGGGCAAGGAGGCAGGACGACGGTGGGCGAAATTCCAGCCTACCCCAATAGGCGATTATAACAGAGCCGAAGAAGGCGGCCGCGCTTTAGCGACTGGATGCGCTCGACGCTCGCTGGATCTACGTGGTTTCATGGAGCTAGCGAGGTGAAAGATCACCTGATTATAGAACAGGTCGTGTCCGAATTGTATGCACCGGTTTATCGGTTTGCCTTGGTTCTGGCCCAAAGTGAAACTGAGGCAGCGGATCTCACCCAAGAAACGTTCTTGATTCTTTGCCGGCGATACGAGCACGTGCGCGATCCCGACAAAATCAAGTCTTGGTTATTTACTACCCTCCGCAGACTATTTTTCCGGACGCTGCGGAGACGACAGCTACATCCGGAGGTGGAGATCAACCCACAAAATCAGGAGGCCACGGTCGAGTCGGCAGGCCCGCGAGCTGTCGATGCCGGCACGATTTTAAGTGCGGCGTCCGAGTTGGAGGAGGATCATCGAATCGTGTTGGAATTGTTTTATATCGCGGATCTCTCGTACAAGGAGATATCCAGTACGCTGCAAATACCGATCGGTACGGTGATGTCGCGCCTGGCGCGCGCCAAGGAGAGGCTGAGGGACGCTTTGACGGAAATGAGTTCCTCCGAAAGACATAGGGATTCTTTTGGGGATTGAAAGCAGCTGATGAGCAGAGACGGAAATTCGTAAGTACGAAGCGTCGTCCCTAGGGAGCCATAGACTCTCCGGGCGCTAACGCCAGAGAAAACTGGCCAAACACGCCGTCTAGAAAGGCTGGCACGCGGCCGGTCAGGTTGTTTTTGTCGCTGGTATAATGTAGGTAACTATGCAAAGGCTATGGGAGAGGTTATTGAAAGTACAATCAGGAAGGTCTTGGTACCTTGGGCGGGGGAAGTCTCGGCGGGCAGTGGGAACCCGGTATTTCCCTGGAACTGTCGAATGGGTTACGGGCCAGGTTATCTCTTAACTAAGCAGCAAGACGAAAAACAAATATGAGCTTACTTGCTAAGAACGCTGCCGTGATTCTGGTTCACGGGGCATGGGCTGATGGCAGCAGCTGGAGTCAGGTAGTTATGCCTTTGGCGAAGGAGGGACTGGAGGTGATCTGTGCGCCGATTCCGCTTACCTCTCTATCGGAGGATATCGGGACACTGAATCGCGTGATCGCCAGAACAGAAGGTCCAGTATTGCTGGCGGCGCATGCTTATGCCGGAGCGGTGATCGCAGGTGCCACCGATGAGCGGGTTAAATCGCTAGTGTATGTCGCAGCTCTTGCTCCGGACGAAGGCGAGACCGTCGCTGACGTATTCTATAAGGAACCGCCTCATCCACAGGCTCCCCAGCTGCAGCCTGATGGGAACGGGCTGATTTGGATGACGCACGAAGGTTTTCAAAACGCTTTTGCCCAAAACTCTTCGGAGGAAGCCAAGGCGCTCAGTGAGGCAACGCAACGGCCGCTTTCTGTCCCTTGCATTCAAGAACAGGCGCCAAAGCCGGCTTGGAAATCGATACCTTCCTGGTTCCTGATCGCGACAGAAGACCGGATGATCAACCCGAAGACCCAAGAGTTCATGGCGCGGCGGATGGGAGCAAAGGTACGGGTTCGAGCAGTCGACCATACTCCTCTCCTGACGGCGCCGGACGAAGTGGTCGATATCATCCGTGAGGCGGCTAGTGAGACGCTCAGGTCTTAGGCGCCTCGCAATTGGTAGTTAGCGAAATGAAGGACAGAAACATGAAAGAGTCAGTTGCTATTGTTACGGGCGCCAGTCAGGGAATTGGACGCGCCACCGCCATCCGGCTGGCAAAGGATTTCTCCGTAGTAGTCCTGGCCGCGCGGGACGGGAAAGCGCTCCAAGAGACCGCCGGCGGAGTCACTGCAAACGGAGCAACTCCGCTGACGGCTGAACTCGATTTGCGCAGTAGCGAGTCCACGGAAACGCTGGTCAAACAGACTCTCGATCGGTTCGGCCGGATCGATGCTCTGGTCAATATCGCGGGAGCGGTACCCCAAATTGATTTGTTCGAAATGACCGATCAACAGTGGCAAGATGGCATGGAGTTAAAGTTTCACGGAGCCCGTCGGTTGACGATTTTGGCTTGGGAGGCGCTTAAAGCCTCGCAGGGATCAGTTGTCTTGACATCCGGGAGTGCTGCTTTAGACCCCAAACCCGCATTCGCTGCGGTTGCTGCTATCAACGCTGCCATCATTGCGATGGCTAAGGCGTTTGCAGAGCAAGGCATAAAGGACGGGGTGCAGGTAAATAGTGTCGTCCCAGGGCCGGTAATGACACACCGTCGACGGACGTTTATGGAAAAGTGGGCGCCCGCCCACGGAATGACAGTGGAGGAAGCTACGAAAAAATTTCCTGCGCAGGTAGGAATTAGTCGCTACGGGACGCCCGAAGAGGTCGCGGATTTAATGGCCTTTCTGGTATCTCCATCAGCCAAGTGGCTTACAGGCACCTCCGTTCGCATAGATGGTGGGGAAATTAAAGGTATTTAGATCCAGCCTGTGACCAAGAATTCTTCACTAAAAGAGAGCAAGAATGTCGGAGCCCAAGAATATGATCTCGTGATCCTGGGTAGTGGGGCGGGGGGAAATTAGCGGCGTGGACTTGTGGCAAGCAAGGTAAACGGGCGGCGGTGATTGAGCGCAAGTATATCGGTGGAGCGTGTCCGAATATTGCGTGTGTACCTAGCAAGAACATCATTCACAGCGCCAAAGTGGCCTGATATTTCGACCGAGCTAAGGAGTTCGGGGCGCGCCTACTAGATGGCTCAATTTCAGTTGCCGCATGGCGCTTAACAAGAGTTTGAGAAAGTTAGTCATTGATTACATCCGAAAGATCGCGGTTGATATTCGAGGCTTCCTCCTTCCCGCGGTTTATGGATTGTGCGGTGGGTTGGCGGCAGTTGCATTCCAAAGCGCGCTCAACATCACTTTCTCGACTCTGTGGCAAGTGCCGTCTCAGCAAATGGAGCACGCCACTTTCGCGTTCTTCAGCTTGTTCACAATTGTAGTCACATCAATCAGCGCGAGTCTGATTCTTATGTTTGTCAGTTGCGCTGCGTCCGGGAGCGGCATTCCTCAGGTGATGGTGGCTTATTGGCGGGACTGGGGATTTATACCCGCTAAGGTAGTGCTAGCGAAGTTCTTTGCCGGCGTACTCTCAATCGGAGGCGGATGCAGCCTGGGACGAGAAGGTCCAACGGTTCATCTCGCCGGGGCTCTAACATCGAATATCGCCGGCTGGTTTGGTGTGGCCAGACAGGATCGACGGCCGGCGCTTCTGTGTGGTTCGGCAGCGGGATTGGCAGGCGCATTCAATACGCCACTATCGGCGATTGCCTTCGTCCTTGAACAGATCAGCCTAAATGACCGAGGGTTCCTGGCTCAGGTTCTAGTCGCGTCGGCAACCGCCACCTTTGTTTGCCATGCCTTGTTAGGAGAAAACCCCGCGTTTGCTATCCCAGCACTCTCCCACATTTCCGGTATTCCGTATCTGCTGGTGATTCCTACTGCCGGGATGGCAGCGTTGGTAGGCGCGGCTTTTCAAAATGGCACCCTGGCTTGGCGAGCTAAGATCAACCGCATCCAAGGGTTCCCCTTTTTCCTGAAAGCCGCAGTCGGTGCACTGATTAATTGGATCCTCGGAATCGCGGTTTTCTTGGCGATCGCCAAAATAGGAGTTTTTGGTCTCGGCTATGGAGATCTGGAAACGATGCTTGTCGGCGGCATTACTGGCTCGCAGGCAATGCTCTTATTGGTCGCTAAGTTAGCAGCAACCATCGCGATTTACGCCTGGGGTGGAGTTGGAGGCATCTTTTCGCCTACACTTTTCTTTGGCGCCGCCGTTGGTCTGGTTTTTGGCGATCTAGGTGGATTCTTCCTTAATCTTGGACCGAGTGACAGGATCGCTCTTACGGTGGCAGGAATGAGCGCGTGTTTTGGTGCGGTGGTCCGGGCGCCTATCACTTCTATTCTGATTGTTTTTGAGATGACCCACCAGTTCTCTCTTGTTCCTCTCCTCATGATCGGTACTGTCGCCAGCCAAGCGGTTAGCCGCTCCTTGTGTCGCACGGGCTTTTATAACGGCGTAATTGAACAGGATGGCGTAGAGCTCGATCACTATATCGAGTCTCCCTCGGCTGCCTCTTTACAGCGGCGCGCCATTTCGGCACCAGATTGACTCTATTGGCGGACCCTGTCCCCACGGGCAACGATTAAGTCAAAGGACCAGCTCGCCTGGCCGGCGGTGTTGCTTTCGAGGCAGAAATGCCATTAATTGCGCACCTGGAGTTTTATCTCATGTGGCAAATTGTAATCGTAGCGCTTTTCCACCTATTGATTCTTTTCTTGGCGCTTCTCGGTTTGCGGCGTTTAAACCGTTACACGTTAAGCAGGTTTAGTCACGTCAGCATCCATTGTCCGACTTGGTTGGCGACCGAAGGCCAATATGAAGCACCGCCTCGCGGGTGGTTGATACTGTGTTTGATTGTTCGACTGGCCATTCCGCGTTTAATTTTTCTCACGGCAACCATCGGGTGTTTTCTCATTCTTCTTTATGATTTCGGACTTCGATCGAGGATTGCACCTTGGTTCAACATGCCCGGATGGGAATGGAAATTGCCGGTTGCTCTCGCTATAGGCGTTTCAATCAACCTTATCGTTACCCTCGGAAGGCTCTGCAGTAGTCGCTTGCGGGAGATGGCGATGAAAGATCTCGAACACTCTCGCGCGATCTTGATGCTAGTCGGTGCGCAAGCCCTGCAGGCCCTTTTGCCGCTCGGGTTTGTTTTCGTAGTCATCCCGATGCTCGGACTCCCCCATCCGGTTTTCGAATTCTTTGAGCGGTTTACTCTAGTCCTCGTTATTATTTTGCTTGGAGTTGACACTCTGACGACACTCCGGTTGGTAGAGGCTAAAATAGCGCTTCGGGCAAAGTTGAAATCAGGAGCTGAGGATCGCCAAATTCGCGCAGCGGAAACCCAGTATTCGGTTATGCATCGGATGCTAAATGTTCTGGTTATTCTGGCGACAGCGGGGGCCGCTTTGATGGTTTTTGATCAAGTCCGCGCATTTGGCGCCAGCCTGCTAACTTCTGCGGGAATTCTTGGACTGGTGGCGGGGATCGCGGCTCAACGAACACTCCAAAACGTCTTCGCTGGCCTGCAGCTCGCACTCACCCAACCGATCGCTCTCGGCGACGTTATCGAGGTCGAGAATGTGGTTGGAACCATCGAGGAAATTAACTTCAGCTTCGTTTCGGTAAGGTTAAGGGATCTTCGCCGGTTGATCCTGCCCGTTACCTACTTCCTCGAACGACCCTTTACCAACTGGACGCGAACCTCCGCCGAATCGCTGACGTCCTTTTCGTTGGTCTTATCCTTGGGCGCTTCACTTTCAGCGATACGCCGCCAAGTGGAGACGATCCTGCACACCAATCCGCTTTGGAATGGAGGCAAATGGGAGGTTATGATTAGCGAACTCCTTGAGACCTCGATGGTTGTTCGAATCACATTGGGCGCCGCGAACCCTGATATCGCTTTCCAGCTAAAGTCCTATGTGCAGGAGCATATTTTGGATTATCTAAATCAATTCAAGAAAGGCTCTCTTATCGGCGCCGTCGCCGATCCAAAACCTCCAGCGGAATTGGCAGAAAGACCAAGCACAACCAACGCCGCGAAACTGGAACCGGCGGCGTCGGCATCCTGAGCGACTTAAAGGGGTAGGAGGAGGCGAATGGGCGCAGCGGCGACGGGGTGAATGGGCGATGCCAGGAAGCGGCTAAACAGAACGGCCGCTCTCTCGCCGTTTCGCAAGTCACCTTCCCCTTAGTTGCTAACCTTGTTTTCGGAGAGGATCGCCTTTTTACCAAAATAGCTGATCAGATAAAGAGATACTCCGAGTGATATGACGTCTTTGAAAAGGAACAGGCCCAGAAAACTCATGTACCTCATGTAGCTTATGCCGGGAACGGCGATAATCGTGCCCGGGGTAGTGACCAACATCGAGCTGGTGGTGAGGAACATGAAAGTCGTGATGAGCCCGCCCAGGATACCCGCTTTCGGCTTGAAATAGCCTGTGATGATCAACAGGGCTGCGATGATTTCCGTAAGCCCGATTATATCGGAACCAATCGTAGGACCGAATAGTTTGAAGTGCCAGCCGATGAATGGGCTGTTAGTAACGAGGGGTGTTATGGCTTCTGCGCCGGGACCGGTCATCTTAAAGGATCCGGCCCAAAGCAGCATAACAACCATGCCGACACTGCCAACGAGGAAAGGGATATCGCGATCTGCGATCCAGGCGGCGACTTTGGTTAGGTTGCTTTTGGCATTTCTAAGCAGACCGTTAGAAAAGACTTCGTCTGGATTTTCTGAGTTAGCGGTTTGTTCTGAAGGAAGCGGACTCATGATGGCGTCTCGTTGCTAGGGTCATACGGTTTTTCTGATAGATGAGGCGATTCTGTTGCGATTCGGTGATATGCCTGGCATCACTACGCGGTAACCGTATAGAGGCGTTCTGTAAGGTTATTATTCCCCATTCGAACGCAGATTGCGGAAGTTGGGACAATTAGCCGCCCACGCCGGCTAGGATGTACTTGAGTTAGGTTACTACCGAGCCCTTTGTTGCCGGGTCACGTTTGAATGAGGGAGCCGGCAGCTCATAGGTTGTCGCGACCTGAAGGCAAAAGAGCTTAACTCAACTAGACCATGATTCGATATCTGCTGCCAATTTTGGTTTTCTCTACGGCTTCTGCCAATGCCAACGAGCGTTGGCAGGTGTTACCGCCGACGCCAGCACCTATCCGGGCTGAACGCAGCGGCTACGCCAAAGCGAACGAGATCAACATCTACTATGCGGTGTATGGCCACGGCTCCCCGGTAACCCTCCTGCATGGCGGTCTGGCCAACGCAGACTACTGGGGCAATCAGATAAAAGCGTTGGCTCCATACCACACCGTGATCGTGATGGATAGCCGCGGCCACGGCCGGAGCACGCGGAATTCGCAACCCTACGGCTACGATCTGATGGCGGACGATGTGGTTGCCTTGATGGATTTCTTAAAGGTGCCAAAAACCGACATTGTTGGGTGGAGCGACGGCGGCATACTGGGACTCGACTTGGCGATACGCCATCAGGACCGGGTTGGCAGGATTTTCGCCTTTGGGGCCAACACCATGACTTCGGGCGTTAAGGACGACGTCGAGAAAAATCCAATCGTCGCTGCTTTTATTGAGCGCGCTCGCCGTGAGTACGAGGTTTATTCCGCAACCCCAAAGGAATACGAGGCCTTTGTCGCCCGAATCGACAAGATGTGGGCAACCGAGCCAAGCTGGACCGACGCACAACTGAAGTCTATCACCTCCCCCGTGTTGGTAGTAGATGGTGACCACGACGAGGCGATTAAGCGCGAACATACCGAATACATCGCCGCAACCATCCCGGGCGCAGGTTTGCTAATTCTACCTAATGTCAGTCACTTTGCTTTTTTGCAGGATCCTGAACTCTTTAACTACGCAATCCTTCACTTCCTGGGCGACCGGTAGTTTTGCTTGGATGCGCATTCACCGTTGTCTGTGGAAGTGGCCAGTCATGGTGGCTCCGACGAATTCGAGGCGGATACCATGTAAAGAGAAGCCGTCATTAGCGCATGCTCATTATCCCGGTTCCGCTCAAACCAGCTTATTGCCTGGTCAACCAAGCCATATTGTGTCTTATCAGCTCCTGACAAGATAACGGGACCAAGTACATTCCACCAGGTATCCCATCCGATCTTGCTGGTGATCGGAATAGAGTCTTGCCTGACTAAGCCAAAGCCGAGGCGGGAAAATAGTTCCGGTAGTCTACTGCCGATGTGACGATCGCCGCCCTGCGCCGCCTGCTTACGCCCCTTCGCTTCGAGCAATGTCCGTATCGCTTCGCAAGGCGGCCTGAAGGCAAAACTATGATCGTCGCCTTCGATAGCGATGACGCGCGTCAGCGCTTTCCTGGAACCGAGCGCGGACAGTATGCGATTTCTGACATCGGGTGACATGTGCTGCAGCGAAAAGCGTAGAAGCGCCACGTCGAATTCACCGTGCAGCAATAGTTCTGAAATGTTTTTCTCATCCACTAGCAGGAGGCGTACCCCTGGATTCTGCTTCCTGGCGTAGTCAAGGATCTCTGGCGAGTGGTCGAGACCCGCTGATGTTGAATTTGGAAAGGCCGAGCGGAAAAGCCTCAGCCAGGAACCATCCCCGCAGCCGATATCCCACAAGCTGCTCGAGTCAGTAACGCCGTGGAGCTTGAGAAATGGCGCTTCAAACGGAAAAAGGACCTGTGCCTGGAGGGGAAGTCGTGCGACTTCGCGTTCCAGAAGGTCATGCTTGGATAGGTCGTAGCTTGGCATTGGTATTTCCACCAGGGAAAAGGCTGGCGAGCGGTAAGTCGTCTTCCCAGTTAGTTCGAAAGCAACGAGTTCAACGCCTTGCGATCGATCTTTCCTAGTGAGTTACGAGGTATTTCAGAAACGATTTTAAGCTGTTCGGGGATCTTGTAGTCAGCTAATCGCTCGGCAAGGTAACAGTGAATATCGTTTAGAACAGAGCTTTGCGGATCGTTACATCTTAACTGGATCAAGCCGGCCACCCGTTCGCCCAGTTCGGGATCTGGTACCCCGATTACGGCCGCATCCTGGACGGCAGGATGGCTAGTCAGGACCTGTTCAACTTCGACCGGCGAGATATTCGAGCCCCCACGAATAATGAGAAATTTCTTTCGGGAAACGAACCAAAGATTGCCGTCTCCGTCCTCTCGCATGAGATCGCCCGTGCAAAACCAGCCATCCTTGGGCGCGCCCTCTATCAACCCTGGTCCGGCCCAGTAACCGATGGTCACATTAGCACTACGCAAAATTAGTTCACCGATTTCACCGGTAGCAACCGGAACATGACGGTCGTTGACTAGACGAATCTCCGTGCCGTTGGCCACCCGGCTGATCGGACCCGGTTCCAAGCCGTAGGTGAGGCAAGCAATCGCTTCGGTTGAAGCCCAGATCGACCGCAGGGGAACGCCGAAAGCCGCTGAGAACCCTTCTTGTAACTGTAGCGGGCAGACATCTCCACCCACCAAACAAGTTCTTACAGAATCGACGTTTCGCGCCCGCGCCTGTTGGCTTCGCAGAAGTGCCCCGTACATAAATGGCAATCCGGCAATCCAGCTGCAGCGGTGGAATTCAATTCCGTCCAGCATGGCGTCGGGATCAAAGCTCTCGAACAAGACAAATGGTGCTCCCGACCAGAGGCAGGCCAGAACGGTGAAACATCCACTGGCATGCGACATGGGGAACGCTACCGCTGCGGTCTGGCTACTATCCAGGTCCCAGTGCCTGAACGACTCAGCGCTTTTTCGTAAGGTGGCCAGTGTATGAGTAACAAATTTGGGCTGACCGGTGGTACCTGAGGTTGTCAGGAGCACGGCCGGAGCATTTAAATCGACAGTCCTCCTGTCCGGTGCGCCTTTAATCGGGCCCAACAGATTAGACCAGGGTTGCGCTTGTCGATCGTCAACTGGGCCGTCGACAACAAAACGTCTGGTCGCTCCCAAAACCGAGGCGTCAACCGAAGCAATCTGGTTGTAGGGAGTCGCTTGACCGATGTAAAGGGAAGGGCGGAGTCGCTGCAGAAGCGGCTCGAGCTCCGCGTTTTTCAACCTGATATTCAACGGCGCCGCAATAGCGCCTACCTGGAAACACGCTAGATAAGCCACAACGAATTCAGGTAGGTTCGCCATATGCAATACCACGCGATCGCCTGGCCGGATCCCTAGTCCAATTAATCCGCTGGAGAGACGATTAACTTCGGAGGTTAGCCGTGGCCAAGTCCACAGCTCCTGGTCGCTGGCGAAGACAAACGCTGTCTGCCCTGAGGTTATCCGGTTATCGAGATCTTGTACTGCTTTCATAACGAGTTGATATCTGGCAGCCGGCGTTGCCAGCCTCATACAGGTTGGCGTAAGCCAAACAGGAGCTTGGTGCTTTTGCTTGAGCTGCCGGAAAGGCGGTCCTAGCGGAACCGTTAGGAGGCCCTCGAACATCGATAGCGAGTTTCAGACGAGCTATCGCAGGTGACTATTTTCGCGATTGCTCAGAATGTGCGAGCATGGTTTCGAAATGCACGCTACGGTCTGGGCCGAAATTGAATTTGGAAAAAAGCATTAATGGCAGTCCTTATTTTGGCTCTCGTGGTGACGATTATTACCGGCGCGCACTATTTCGGGTGGAATCTCACACGGCCTGTGTGGCTGGTGTTGTTTATTCTTTCGGTGTTAGCGCTGTTCCTTGTGTTACTCGCCTACCGCACGCTGGCGCTCTGATTCGGTACTGATGCGCCAGATTTTGCCGAGAGCTTTGTTTCAACAGCCAATGACCTCCGAAGGTCGGGTTCAAACCCGTTTTTTGCCGGGCACAATCGTCTGCTATGTGCTCTTGGTTGTCTTTTACGTGGTCTTGGTAAAAACGGGTTGGGGACATCAGCTCGACGATGAGGCTTACCTAGGCCGCGGCTCAGTGAGCCATCAGGTTATTGCGTTGGATGCTGTTCTACTCAGGCTGGTTAGCGATGGGACGATCATGGCGGCGGCCGCTGGCCTGTTCCTGATCTCGTTCGTACGCCGCCGTGCCCTCGTTGGTCTGATTACGGTCGCTGGGTTCCTGATCGCCGTGCTTGGCGCTGAGATTCTTAAAGACTATGTTTTTCAATGGCGGGCATTGGTGCCCGCTGATGCTCAATTAGGAGAGGATTTGCAGGGAAATTCCTATCCAAGCGGGCATGCTACCATCGTAACTGCGTTCGTTTTGAGCTTACTGATGGTTTCGCCGGCGCGCTGGCGACCCTGGTTGGCGGCGGTTCTTGGCGCAATTAGTTCCTTATTCACCACCGGCGTCCTCTTTGCCGGATGGCATCGGGCGTCGGACGCTTTGGGAGCGTTGGCCTGGGCCGGGCTTTGCATGAATCTCGCCGCCGCTGCTGCGGTTCGACTTAGAGGACAACCGGCACTGGCAAAACCCAGGCATGGGTTGCTTGCCAGCATCATCGTTGGCGTTGTAATCCTATTATTTTTCTTGCTGACCGCCGCCATAGCCGCGCCCCGATATCCCCATCACGATCTGCCTTTCTTGCTGCTCAGCGGACTGATTATCGCCGGGTCGTTTGCACTGACTGCTTGGTATAGCCGGCAGTTCGAAGCGGTCGATTTCCGAGGAGCAAGGAGCTAGAATCTAGGAGACGGTACTTAGTCTTGCCGTGCTTGGAACTAACTCTGGTTCTCTGAGACCTGTTTCAAGCCCTTCAACCAAGCTTCATGGCCTCTGTGAAGAGCGCTGGGGTCTTTTTCTCGGAAGGTAACTGCGCCGGGACCCTGAACAACTTCTTCAGTGATCATCTGGCAACCGTCTGACGTCGGAACCAGGTACCAGGTATGATAAAAGACCGCGTCTAGACCTTTGCTCTTACCAAACCAAGCCAGGCGACTATTAGGAACGAACTCATGAACGAAGCTAATAATCGGTAAACTGAAGGTGCTCCACTCGAAGATACCATCTTGCTGGAGCGCGCCCGATTGATTGTTCGCGATCTTTACGTCTTCAGCGTTCGGATACCACTTCGGCCAGTTCTGCGCATCAATCAGATGCCGCCATACGGTAGCGCAGGACGCTTTGATAAAGACTTCGTTGTGGGCAAATAGAGTGGCTTCGCTCGGCGAAAATCCGGATGGCCAATGAATGTCTTGGGTCCGTTTCGCCAGATCGTCTTTCATTATTGATTCTCCGGAAGATTGGGAAAAGGCAGGTATTGTTCCGAAGCAAATGCTCAGGGCTAAGAACAGGAGCTGCAGCGGGTTGTGGCGCAGTGGAGGGAGCAAACGGTGTGTGATTAGTGATTGGTGATTTGTGATTGGTAGGTCTCCGACTTTGCTCTGTCGTCTGGAACTACCGAGTTGGCCCGGTCGCTGAAACTCCCGGAAGCTATGTCGGACAGGCCGGCGATCTTGGCATTGTTCCTGAAGAGTGATGGGTGGTTGGTAAGAAGGATCCAGATGAGTGAGCGGTCCGATTGATGGGATGTCGGGTGTTTGATGGTCGTTCCTTTTCATGGCGGAGGTTAGGACAACCGCGTCAAGTCCTAAAACGAATTGATCTCATCCTGTCTATGACAGAAACTCATGCTGGATGGCGGTTGATTCACGACTTTTCTCTGGTCTAAGCGCCTTCGCCGCGGTGCTGGAAGCCGGGAGTTTTGTGCGGGCCGGTGAAGCTCTTGGACTAACGCAATCTGCGGTCAGTCGCTCCGTGCAGCGCCTGGAAGAAAGGCTGGGAGTACGTCTCTTCGAGCGAAGCTCGAAAGTTATACGACTTACCGAGGATGGGGAACGTTTTTGCGCAGAAGCACTCCCTCTTTTTTCGCAATTGGGAGAGGTGGCCGAGGGCATGGTAACGGCTTCTGGCAAGGCGAGAGGGCGACTCCGGATTAATGTTGAGCCATCGTTTGCTCGTCTCTTTCTTGCGCCTCGTATCGGAACGTTTCTGAAAGCATATCCGGATGTACGACTTGAAGTCCTGGTTCGAGAACGTCTTGAAGATCTGGTAGCGGAAGGAATTGATGCTGCGATTCTGTTCGGGGAGCCGGTGCCGTCAGCGTTGATCGCTCGCCGTTTGCTCCAAGTGCATATTCTGACTTGTGCCTCGCCGGATTACCTTGCACGGAATGGACGTCCGCGAAAGCCGAGTGACCTGGAGGCGCAAAAGCACGAGTGCCTGCTCTTCCGCAATCCGGCGACAGGGAAACCATTCCCTTGGGAATTTCATCGAGGAAAGAAGCGGCTCAGTGTCAACGTAACGGGTCGCCTTCTGGTGAACGATGCGCTGACTTATGTGGCTTTATGTGCGGCCGGGAACGGTGTGGCTCAACTCATTGACTTAACCATCGAACCGCTTCTGAAGAATGGGACATTGATTAGTCTTTTTCCGGAATGGACTGACGAGTTGTTCCCGCTCTATGTCTATTATCCATCTCGACATTTTGTTCCGGCCAAGCTGCGCGTATTTCTCGATTTTTTAGTGTCGTCATTGGAAGCGGAAAGGCCGTTGCTTTTCGCGTGATAGCGTTTTCTGTCCCGAAGGGACAATAGGACTCAGCCGGGGTTTTAACCCCGGGAATAGGCCCAACCCAGGATGCGCCCTGAAGGGGCGCAAGATATTTTATTCAACGGTTTGTTAGGCGACGTCCCCATAATCTGAGGCAACGCTTCTACCGCCACGTTCGGGGCGGGATGTTTTTTATCGGCACCCGGGGTTAAAACCCCAGGCTGAGTCCTATTGTCCCTTCGGGACAGAAATCCGCTTTGATACCTGTCCACATTTGCGACTTCGCATTAGCGTCACGCATCCGGATCGACGACGACGAGGACGAGTACGAAACCCTGCAGGCGTGCTAAATCAACGTCTCCGTTTCAGGATCGAACAAGCAGGCTTTGTTCATATCGACTGCCAGTTTGACACGTTCACCAACTGCGTGAAGTGCATGCGATTCGAAACGCGCAATCACTTCTTTTCCGGCGATCCGCACCACGACCATGGTCTCGGCACCGGTTGGTTCGACGACTTCGACTTGGGCGTCGATGGTCCCAAGATAAGGAGTATCTTCTGAGTGGCGACGGTCGAAGAGAGGCAAATTTTCCGGCCTGAGCCCGAGGATTACAGGCTGGCCATCAGAAACTGATTTTGTCATCCCTTCAGCCAGAGGCAAGCGTATGGCCGCACCATTACCTTCACCCAAAACCACGCTCGGCGAGCTCGAAACCGCAATTTTTGCGGGCAGAAAGTTCATTGGCGGTGAACCCATGAAACCGGCGACAAACATGTTGGCGGGCCGGTCGTAGACGGTTCTTGGCTCAGCGAACTGCTGCACTAGGCCTTGATGCATCACGGCAATACGGGAAGCTAAGGTCATCGCTTCAACCTGATCGTGGGTGACGTAAATGGTCGTCTTGCCGAGTTGCTGATAAAGTTTTTTGATCTCAGTGCGCATCTCGACCCGCAACTTCGCGTCGAGGTTAGATAGCGGTTCATCGAATAGGAACAACTTCGGATCGCGGACTAACGCTCTTCCCATGGCAACGCGTTGCCGCTGGCCGCCCGAGAGTTGGTTGGGTTTACGACCAAGTAGGTTTTCGATCCTTAAGAGGTCGGCCACGCGCGCCACCGCTTCTTCGCGCGCAGGTTTAGGTACACCCCGGCTTTCCATCCCGAACATCATATTCCCGCGGACCGTCATGGTGGGATAAAGCGCATAGGATTGGAACACCATCGCGATATCCCGATCCTTGGGTGGCACCGAGTTAACGACGCGCTGATCGATCTTGACCGCGCCCTCCGACACGCTTTCGAGTCCTGCGATGATCGCGAGCAACGTGGACTTACCGCAGCCCGAAGGCCCAACAAGGACAACGAACTCGCCTGTCTTAACTTCAAGGTCAATCCCCTTGAGTACGGGCACGGAGCCAAAGTTTTTCTTGACGTTTTGGATCGTGAGTGAGGCCATAGATAACGAGCTATTTGATTGCCCCTTGAGTGAGCCCGCGTAAAAAATATCGGCCGCCGAACAGATAAATCAGGAGAGGAGGCAAAGCGCCGATCAATACGGCGGCGCTTTCAACGTTGTATTGGTGGACTGCAGTCCCTCCGCCGCTCAGCGCGATCAATGCGACCGTAATCGGCTGGTGGGTGCCCGAGGAAAAAATGAAGGCGAACAGGAACTCGTTCCAAATGTTAGTGAATTGCCAAATCAAGGTGACGATGATAATCGGCGGGGACAAAGGTAAAACGATTTTGCGGAAAATCCGCCAGAAGCCGGCGCCATCGATCCGAGCCGCCTTGATCAGAGCGTCCGGAATATTCACATAGTAGTTCCGGCAGAATAGAGTGGTGAAGCTCAAACCCTGGACGCAATGGATGAAGACCAGTCCGGCAATCGTATTGGTCAGGCCAAGGAAGCCCAATACCTGCGCCCAGGGTAAAAGAACCATCTGACCAGGCATGAAGACTCCGAGTGTCATGATGCCGAACAACACCTCGGAACCGGGGAAACGCCATTTCGACAAGACGTAGCCGTTAATAGCGCCGATGGCCGTCGAAATAATGCTGGCCGGTACGACCATCGCCACGGAATTATAAAAGAACGGTTGTATCCCTTTACAGGTGCCGCCAACGCAGAATTTGCACCAGGCCTGTACCCAATAATCGAGGGAGAAGCTGTGAGGAATTCCGATCAGGCCGTTGCGGCTGATATCGCCGAGATCGCGGAAAGAATTGAGGACGACGACGGTAATCGGCACCAGATAGACGAGCGCAAACAAAGTGAGGAGAGCGTAGACAACAACCTTCGCCCGTCGGCCCCATGTGCCAGCTGTGGTAAGCGGATCGTAGGTGGTAGCGTCAGCCATCTCTGGCCTCCCGGCGTTGACGTAGATTGGTCCAGATGGTGTAGGGCACGAGGAAGAGAGCAAGGGCAACCAGGATCATGATGGCTGCAGCTGCTCCCTCGGCCAATTGGCCACGTTGAAAGATCAGATCATAGACATAGATGCTCGGCACAGTCGTAGCGATGCCAGGTCCGCCTTGGGTCATCGCGAGAACCAGATCGAATGTCTTGATCGCGGACTGCAGAAGAACAACCAACACCGCGATAAAGATCGGGCCGATTGCTGGCAAGATAATCCGTCGATAGATCCTGGGCATACTCGCCCCGTCTATTTGCGCGGCTTTAATGAGATCCGGATCGACCGAGCGGAGACCGGCTAAGAAGAGAGCCATAACAAAACCCGAGGCTTGCCAGATGGCGGTGAGCACGACCGTGTAAATGGCCAATTCGCGTTGCACGATCCAATCGAACTTAAAGCTGGTCCATCCGAGTTGATGCATCATGCTCTCGAGCCCAGTTGTGGGGTTGAACAACCAGCGCCAGACTGTGCCAGTCACGACAAAAGAGATTGCCAGTGGATAAAGATAAATGGTGCGAAAGACGGCTTCAGCCCGCACCCGTTGGTCGATCAGGATCGCTAGGGTAAGCCCGATCACCATAGTGCCAATCACATAGAGGGTGCTAAATAGAAAGAGATTGGTGTAGGCGATGCGCCAGCGCAGGTTAACCCACAAGTCCGCATACTGATGGAAACCCGCAAAGGAATAGTCGGGTAAATCGCCGGAGTTCGAAACCGAGATCCAGATGGTCCAAGCACCAAAAACAAATACGTAAACGAAGGTCGCCAGCAGAGATGGTGCTAGAACCAGTTGGGGCAAAAAACTCGACAATCGTTCGCGCAGCGGCCGCGGTGGCGTTGGCGCGACCTTAACCTCGGTTAGTGTGAATGATTCGACCGACATGCTAGAGAAGAACGCCGGAATCGCCGGGATCGCCGACAACGCCGGGAGCGGAGCGACGGGAAATCGAAGATCGGTGGCGGGTTTGCATTTCGATAACTAGACAACGACAGGAACGATCATGAGCGGTATCCGCGATCGCCAGTAACCGTTCCCGGCGATCGCGGCGTTCATGGCCTTTCTACTTCTGGGCGTCAACCGCGTCTGCCATTTGTTTGGCGGCGTCGGCTGCGGATAAGCCAGGTGTATTGACGAAATTGGTGATTACCTCCATCGCTGCGCCGCGGTACTTCTGCAGGATGGTCATATTGTGGGCGAAGCTACGGACCAACGTCCCCTCTTTGATGGCTTCCTCGAGATCTTTCTGGCATTTGATCTGGCAAGGATTGAAGCCAGTCAGATCAATGTCGAGCCTGGCCGGAATAGAGCCTTTCGCCTTATTAAAGATGACTTGGAAGTCTTTCGACATAATGAGATGGGCAAGAAGCTTGGAACCTGCCAGATAGTCCTTGTCCTTCTGTTGAAAGAAGACCACTGAATCACTATTGAGGATGAACCCCGTCTTGCCGTTGTCTTCAGGTGCTTGAGAGCAAAGGTAGTCCACGCCTTCTTTGAACCCGCCGGCATTGAAGGTGCCGATCGACCAGTCGCCCATGAAGAAGAAGCCGGCCTTGCCGGTGAGCATCATGTTAGCGGCGGCGTCCCAAGTGCGGGCGGAGATGCCCGGATCCATGTTGTTGATCATCTTCCGGAATTGTTCGAAGCACTTCACCATGCCGTCGCTGCGCATGGTGGCGCTATCGCCTTCAACGAAGGCTTTCTTGAACAGGTCCATATCCATGCCGTAAACGACGATTTCAAAGGTCGTGGCATCGGTCCAATCGGCGCTGCCGTGCGCGATCGGAATAAGGCCGGCGGCTTTCAACTTGTCGCAATCAGCGTTAAATTCGGCCCAGGTGGCGGGCATGCTCGTGATACCGGCCTGGTCGAGGGCTTTCTTGCCACCCCACATCCAGTTGATGCGGTGGATGTTCATCGGGACTGCGACCCATGAGCCCTTTGGCTTCATGACTGGAAGAAGCTCGGGAGCGACGGTCTTATCCCAACCCTCGCTCTTGGCAATCTCGTCGAGATTGAGGGTCTTACCCGTGGCGTTCCATTCTGCGATCTCAGGGCCTTTCAGCTGGACCGCGGGCGGCGGATTACCGGACACAACATCGGCACGGAGTTTAGCCAGAGTATTAGCGGTATGTCCGGCAATGGAAGTTGCTTCCCATTTGCCGCCTGCCTCCGTGAACATTTCACCAAGCTTCGCGATGGCTGCTGCATCGGAACCCTCGCTCCATTGGTTAAGTAGGTTGGTTTTGGGTTCGGCCTGCGCCCTGGCCGACAACAGTCCAAGTGTTATGGGAACAACAGCCACCGCAAGGGAGGCGAATCGTACATTCATTTTTGCTGGGGGAGTTAAAAGCCCGATTTGCCGGGCGCACTATTTGTTACACAGGACCCGGATGAACACCAGTAGAGAAAGAGTACAGTTCAACAAAATTCATTAGGACAATGGTTGGCGCTCGAGTTTTGCAGGTCGTTCGAGAGTTTTTTTCTTTCAAATTGAAGTAATGGCCGCCGGGTTTGCCTGGCCGGAGCAGTGACCTAGCCGTTTGCGGCGTTAATCTCTGGATCGCTCGGTTCGCCTGGTGGCCGGGTTCGCTCTTGGGGTTGCACCCTCGCCGGCCTCATCATTCGAAACCAGCTCCGTAGGAGCGATATCTTTATAGCCCGCGGCCATAATTAAAAGGTGCAGCTCCGTAGGAGCGATATCAAAGTTGGGAGCGCACGCTGGGTCTGTCACGTTCTCTTAGATGCCGCTTCTAACGGAGCTAACCGTGTGGGGGTTGCCTGTGGCTACAAAGATTTCGCTCCTACGGAGCTGGTTTTGATGGTGGGGCGCAACCTGTTTAACACCAACAAAATGAGATAGCCTATAAAATCGCCTGTGGCAGAATCGTCTGCCAATGAAACTCGGTTCCCAAACTCGGACGCTGCTGTTTGCGTTTTCTCTCGTCCAGATCAGCGTCGCAGACGCTTATGTTGCCTCGCCAGCAAAGCGGGCGCGTGATCTCGGTGTTCCCTTCGACGGTACGCCCGGAGAATTCAACGCCATCACCGATGTGCCTGGGGTTGAGGTTGGACAAACGACGCTGATCGAAGGGGAGGGAAAACTCGTAGTGGGTAAAGGGCCTGTTAGGACCGGCGTAACCGCGATTCTCCCGCTTGGCAAAAGCGGTGCAAACACGCCGGTGCCGGCCGCGATGTTTTCTTTCAATGGCAACGGTGAAATGACCGGAAGTGAGTGGGTAGAAGAATCGGGATTCTTGGAGGGACCGGTGCTGCTTACCAACACGCACAGTGTAGGCGTGGTGCGCGACGCGGTGATTGCCTGGGGACAAAAGCGGTATCCGGATACCGACTATTACAGTTTACCGGTCGTGGCCGAGACTTGGGATGGTGAGCTGAATGACATCAACGGCTTTCATGTTACCAAGGAGGACGTGTTTGCTGCTTTGGAAAACTCGGCAAGCGGACCGGTGATGGAAGGGAACGTTGGTGGTGGTACCGGGAACCGCGCGTTCGATTTCAAGGCGGGTATTGGGACAGCCTCGCGTTTGGTTTCAATCAATAACGATCGGTTTTGCGTGGGTGTCTTGGTTCAAGCGAACTTTGCTTCACGTCAGAATCTGACTATTGCCGGCGTTCCCGTAGGTAAAGAAATCACCGACTTGATGCCCGAGATTCATCGGGAACCAGAACGCGAAGGTTCCATCCTGGTGGTGCTGGCGACGAATGCACCGTTGTTTCCAAGCCAATTGAAACGGTTGGCGAAACGGGCTGCCCTTGGTATTGGTCGGACTGGCGGTGTTAGCACCGATTCGTCTGGAGACCTATTCATTGCTTTTTCTACGGCAGTCCCGACCCAGGAGGGAGGCCGCCAACATTGGTCGACGGTCAAGAATCCCGATGTTTCTCCTCTGCTAGCTGCGGCAGTGCAAGCGACCGAAGAGGCAATTATTAACTCGTTGGTGGCGGCCAAAACGATGCATGGAATCAACGATAACGTAATGTACTCGTTGCCCCTGGACCGATTACGAGAGGTGCTCAAGAAATATAACCGTTTAGTAGCGCCGTGATCGCTCGGGAACGCCGCGAGCGCCGGGAGCGAAGTGATTAGTGATTGGTGACAGGTCGTGCCGAAAGAAACGCATTCGTCGGTAAAGGCAGGAACCCAGTGCTAACGGCCAACCGGCAGTTTCAAACTTCGTTCTCGGCGCTTCCGGCGTTGTTTCTTGGGCGCCGGTTAAGAAGGCGGATTGGTTGGAGGCTTTTGTTCTTTGAGAACAGTCAGGTTGTTTACACGAAGGTCTTCGACATCGAGCTGATCTATCTTCAGCTTGCGTAGGTGTACCTGCTTAATAAGCAGTTCTCGTATTATTACCCGGCTGATAACGACAAGACCGATCGTTAAACTGCCGACGGCTAAAGTCGCTAATGCCGCGGCGGCGGTCGCGCCGGCAGCAGTGGCTTCAGCGACCGCAGCTCGAGACTTCGGTAGGCGGAGGAGACCGGTGGGTTTCATGGCGGCTTGACTCGGTAGGGCGAGGCTCCCGAACAACCAACAACGGTTTTCAGAGCCGATGATATTCTATCTGACAGGAGTTGAATTAGGTCAATGCGCTTGCCGAGCCGATGGGTTGCGCGTGATCACGGCTCGGCAAGGGCATAGATCTATTCGCTCTTTGGGTTGATAGAGTACGGTTCGCTCCGCTAACGAACCTCGGTCATTCGGGAGCCTCGCCCTACCAAGTTATTCAGTCTTTTTCCTGAAATCGTCCATCAGAGCGAGGATCTCTTGTCGGGTTTGGAGCATCTCGGTGATCCACTCGTCGATAGAAAAAGGGAGTTCGCGTTTTGAATCTCTGAGCCGGTTGGCCGCGGTGAGGGCGCGTGACAGTTCGCCAATGGCTCGTTTCAATTTAGCAACCACCAGACCGAACATGTTGAGATCCGGCCCAAGATCGTGGTCGCCGATAGTAAGCGCGCCAGCGATCTTTGGGCCCACGGCCATGTACGCACCGACCATTTCGTCTATATCGTCGTTTCGCTGATTCTCGGTCAATCGGGACAGCTCAACGGACCGGTCGATAATCCGCTTTACCAGAGGATGCCGGATGGGGCGCTCAGTCTGGGCGATCTCTTCCTCGTCAGGTTCGTGGAAACCCACCTCCTCGTCGTCTTCGTCTTCCTCGGAGGACTGATCCTGTGCGTCCAGCATTTCCTCGATCTCCTTCCAACCCATGCCGCGCGCGATCAAACGGTCTCGATCCGGATGGTCACTATATTTCTCTAGTAATTCGCCGAGTTTGGTGGAACGCCGGTCGGAAGCGCGGAGGAAAAGCTCCCACTCAAATTCATCCTTCGGATCGCCGTTGTAAGCAGCTTCCTCGCGTGGGTCGAAAGACTCCGTTATCCGGTCCATGAATGACTGCATCGCCTCGGCGTTCGCTTCGAGTTGGCGAGCTTCCTGTTCTGAGG
The DNA here is from genome assembly GCA_019239825.1 of Verrucomicrobiota bacterium. Lineage (GTDB taxonomy): Bacteria > Verrucomicrobiota > Verrucomicrobiia > Chthoniobacterales > JAFAMB01 > JAFAVN01. The sequence goes on from JAFAZK010000312.1 coordinate 36,846, forward strand.
AGAGTCGCCATGCCGGTTCGCCAATCTCAACCTCATAGTCGGTGGACTCGATCACGACCCGCCCGTTGGTGTCACTGAACCATTCCAGGTAGAGCGCATTGGCCATGTGTTCTGAAAAAGGTTGATCGTTTTTGAGCGCCTCGTAATCCAGGTCTTCGATTACTCGTACTTTTCTGGCTGCCGTCATATCTCCGACGACCCCGGTCTGGTCCGGCTTTAGAGTCAGGCTGGGGTCCACCTTTGGCGCCGGATTCAAGAAGGCGAGCTTGCAGCCGGCCAGATCTTTGTGGCCGTTGCCGGACAATTTCAGGGCCAAGGGATCCTCGCGTCCGGCCAGCCAGATTTTACCTTGGACAAGTCCAGGTGTCTGATTATCGATTTCCCCGCGAACGATATTATCTGCGATACGCCAGGCCATGCAGGTGTCTTATCGAAAAATCAGAATATTGCAACAACTTTATAGTGAGTTATTAACTTGGTGCAGGGTCGCGGGTTTTAGGTTCTAGGTTGTGCTCAGCGCAGCACCAAGCGTCGCCCGAATAGAGGATAAACGTCGAACTTAGAACTCTGAACCTCGAACTGTTCCGGTTAATCGCGTTCGTCTCGATCACCCACTGACTTCAGCCAATCGCGTACCATCCGCCTCAAACTTCTGCGTTCCCGTGATGAGAGCTGGCGAAGTTGGCGGTTAACCCGGATCTCACGTTTCAAATCTTCAAGTCGGAAGGGCAGGAATTGAAAACCGGTCTGCGCGGTCATGATCAGCCCTAGAATCAATATCGATATCCATTCGTTACGCGAAGTTCCTCCAACGATCAGAGCGATCCAGAAATAACGGAGAACCGATATCCTGATATTATCGCCGATTATTTCCAAAATATCGGTCAGATTTAACTGAATTGTCTCGGGAGCTCGCTGCAACCGAACTTTGAGCGACCGTGAGCGCTGAGCAGGTGGTGCGGGGCGAGCAGGGGCCGGGACCGGAATCGACGCAGGCTGAGTGGCTTGGGGCAGCTGCTCATTTTTTAACCAATCGTCGATCTCTTTTTTTCGCCATCGAAGTGTGTAGTCAGATGTCAGTAAGCCGGTTAACAATTGCTTCCAGCGAGGCGAAAGTGCTTCGGGAATCTCGATCTTTCCTCCGGCAACCCGGTAAAGCTGTTGTTTGACGTCGAGGCCGGCAAACGGTTGCCGGCCGGTTAATGCCTCGATTAAGACCATGCCTAAGCTCCAATAATCGCTGGCCTCTGATTGCATACCGGTAACGGCTTCGGGAGACGAGTACGCAACTGTACCGATGGTCCCAGTCAAGATCGTCTGGTACCCGCCGAGGCGAGCGGTTCCGAAGTCAGCGAGCGAGACCTGCAACGGTTCGGTCTGGGTGACGAACACATTAGACGGCTTGATGTCCCGGTGAAGGACGTTCTGGCTATGCAAATAGTGGATTGCGTCTGCCAACTGTTCCAGGAGGCGCTTGGCGTCGGCATCGCTGAGATGGTTCTGCTGCTGGATCAAGTCCGTCAGAGTTCCATGGGCGACGTAGGGAGATACCTCGAAATATCGGCCTTGGATCTCGCCGGCCTGCAGAATCGGTAATAAGTGGGGATGGGAGAGAGCGCACTTTTGACGTTCGTCCATCAGACCGGGAAGCCTTCCGTGCCGGTAGATCTTCACAGCGACCTGTTCTCCGCCGGGTCGTTCTCCTATCCAAACGTCCGACTCGCCCGACTGGTTGCTGAGCAGTTTGGTCAGGCGGATATCGCCGACGAAACCGATGTCCAGGGACAGTTGAGTGCTGTAGACGGGCTCGCTGGTTGCTCCGGGTACCTCCGAAGGCGGTCCCACGTCTTCACGCCCCGCAGAGGACGGTGCCAAGTCCTCCCTGGCTAAAGCTCCCTCCTTCGCCAAGACTTCTGCGGAAAAGCCGGAGGAAGACTCTTCCTGGCCCACAGAGGCCGGTCCCACCGATTGCTGCTCCTCCGCCATTGACGAGACCTTCTTCACCCGGACAGCCGGCGTCAACGCTTTGTTTCGACGAGCGGTGCTAAGGTCCGTTTCATCCGCCGGCTGACGGTTCGAAAGCCGATTGCTTCATAAAAGCGAATCGCGTTGTGATTGAACTCATAAACATTTAAGTCCAACTCCTGTATATCCCTCGCTCGAGTCCAGAGCACTGCCGCGTCGACCAGTTTACGCCCGACCCCGGCTCGGCGGAATTCTGCGGCTACGGCAAGGTTTTCTAAAAGAACGAAGCGGTTCGGATTAAGAAGGGGCGGCGCTTCCCGAATCACAGTGACCGCAATGCCTGCTAAAACACCTTGATCTTCGGCGACAAAAACTGCTGCATCCGGGTCTTGGAAAAGCTCTTCCAGATAGCGACTGTGTTCCGCCGTTGCCGCTTCTCTGAACTGAGTAGGGTCTTCACCATGGTGGAATGCGGCGATCTCATCCAGCAAATGGACTAGTGCGACCAGATCTTCGGGGCGGGCGGGCCGGACGGAAACGTTCATAGGTTCGAGGGTTCAGGCTTGTCCGACGTAGCTTTGCATATGTCAGGTGAAAGTTCTGTAGGTAGCGAAGTCGGAAGTTCAGGAGTTCAGGGTGAGGAGGACCACAAGTTGCAAGAAAAAAGAGGCAGTGGCGATTGTAATATGACATTGGCCCAACGCTGCCGATAGGCGGCCCCTGAACTCCTGCAACTCCTTGAACTCTCGACTTCGCTACCTACAGAGCTCTCACCTGACATATGCAAGGCTACGTCGGACAAGCTTGAACTCCTTCTTTTGCCCGCCGCGTTTCTTTGCTACTGTCGGGTTTTTCGAGAATTCCCCCCAGGGTTCGCAGGAGTGTGTTTTAGTTGCCTGAAAATCAGAACCGACAACAACTATGAGTGAGACGCAAACTGAGTCGAGGCCAGAAGTTTCCCTGCTTCAACAGGCGGTCAACGTTTTCTTAAAGGACGCAATGCCGCATTTGACGCTCAGGGCGTGTGCTGATGCAATGATTCGGTCGGTGGTGCGGTTCATTCCTGGGGGATTGGTTTCCGGCAGCCTTTGGGGTCCGGGACAGCGGCCAAATACTCGATTCAGATTAACGATGGAAGGGGATACGATCGTGCATCGAGAAAGTGCCGAACTCGACCTGCTACCCGAGGAGCTAAAATTGCCGGATGCAACTGAAGACGATGTGCGCATCCTGTTGCATCGCTCGTTGAAGTCTTTGACGACTGACCGGCCCGGCCTTGATAACTTGCAGCAGGCGAAGTGCCGGGCGGCAATCGAGATTCGTCTCTGTTATTTTGGCCGTCTGATTCTGTTGCTGATCGTTGGATTCCCCACAGCTAAGGGTCTGATCAACAAAGAGTCCGAAGAATTCCTAAACTTATTTTGCAGATGCTGCTTGATCACGCTGCAGGGGGCTTATATCGCGGAAATGGAAGAGAAGTCCGGGCGGGCGAGCTGTCGCCTTTTGCCTGAAAAATTCAGTCTCACCTTCCATTGGTTCCACTCGATTACGCGGCATCTGAACCTTGGGATCGTCCGGTTGCGTGAGGGGCAATACCCGGAAGCGGCAGACGCGCTCGACCGAACGTCCGTTGTCGCCTCGGTTTGTTTGGCGGAAATCATCACTCTAGTAAAAACCCTTTCCGATCCGAGACAGCCACGGGCCTTGCCAACGCCGGAAACACCGGAACGAACGGAAACCACGTGAGCCGGCGAATGAGTGAGTGGGCGAAACATTTGGTGGGGCGAGGCTCCGGCATGGCCGGTACGCTTTAGCGAAGGACTAGAGCTTTCCGCCGCCTATTTGTTTTGGCTACTTCTGAACGCCGCCGAGCCGGTCCCAGCGCCTCGCCATCTTTACGGACAATATTCCCGCTACGGCGCCGATAAAAGGGCGACTCCTCCTGTTTGAACCTGGCATGTGTTGGGCCGGGATCGGCGCGCAACCTACGGCGACGCTTTTGCCATAGCGGCACGCAGGCGAGCTGTCCGCCTGGCGCGAAACTCCTCCAGCTTCTGTTGCTGCTCAGAGGTTAGCAGCGGCGCCAAACTCGCCAGAGTCTGGTCGAAAGCCTCGTTATTTTCTTGCACAGTCTTTTGTCGGACTGAGCGGAGTCTCTCGATCGCCTCATGAATTGGCACCCTGACCTTCTCCTGTTGTTCCGGGGTCAAATTAAGCTGCCTGGTCAGGTTCCTCATCGCCGCTTGTTCCCAATTAGCGGCCTGTGGCGCTTTCGCGGTGAACTGATGCATGGAGCCTAGCGTCAGTGTGATCGTAGCCCCGCAGAGGGCGCCGATGACAAATAGCAGCGCGAATGAAATTGTCAGTTTCCAGCCGAATCCCATAGCGATTGCGCCATTTCGTCGACTGGATCCTGCTCTTCCGGCCCTGCCATCAACAGGGTTTGGAAGTTCCAGCCGACAAGTGCGGCAAAAATGACTAGTGCAGCCGAAATCGACAGAATGGAGGTCCGGACCGTGATCCTCGCCTTGTGTACGGCGCACACATGCAGGGAGTAGACCCGTCCGGGGAAATCGCTCGGCATGGAGGCGGACATTTCATTGCCTGCGTCCTTTGCTCGTGCAAATAACTGTTCCATCCCGTCGTTCGTCATTTTTCTAATCGCTGGACTGCCGCCGCGAGTTTTTGGCGTGCTCGGAAAGCGGTCACCTTAACTTTTGACGGGGTCCAGCCGGTAAGGTCACAGATTTCTGCAATCGATTTTTCTTCTAAATGTAGCCAAGTGACAACGGCGCGCTCGTCGGGTTTGAGGCCTTGCATCAAACGTTCCAGCAATTCTTTAGCCTCTTCCGGCGACCGTTCAGTAGGCAGAATCGCCGAGTTTTTCAAATTGTCGAGAATGGCCTGTTGTTCTTCGGTGAAGTCGGACCAGCGAAATTCGGGACGAACCTTTTGTTTTCTGAGTTGGTCGATGCAGGTGTTGACGGCGATTCGCGATACCCAGTGCTCGAAGGGCATATCTGCCCGAAACTGGTGCAGGCGCGAAAAGATCTTCAGAAAGACGTCCTGGCAGAGGTCTTCTTCCAGCTCACGCCGGGGAAGATGATTTCGAACGATGCGGATCACGATTGGATAGGTGACCTCGATCAGCTGCTTAGCTGCTGATTCATCATTCTTCCTCGCTCGCGCAATTAGGCTGAGAAGAGCGTCATCTGCCATTCAACGCGTTGATTCCATCGGCGCTCTCTCCGCCAGTTGCGCATGTGTCTTTATGAACGCAACGTGTTAACATCGCAACCATAAACCCATGAGGCGCTCTCGGGCGCAGCTTGTGGCGACCACGTCTGTTGGACGGTTCAACCAGCAAAATCATCAATCAAAAATTATGTCCTTTCTCAAAGAATTCAGGGACTTTGCCATGAGAGGGTCCGTAATTGACCTCGCCATCGGTGTTATTATCGGTGCAGCGTTCGGAAAGATTGTAAACGCCCTTGTTAATAACGTGATTATGCCGCCAATCGGTCTGCTCTTAGGGCGGGTGGATTTTTCGAGCCTGTTTTTGAATCTGTCAGGTCAACCGGCTAGTTCCCTGAAGGAGGCTACCGACAAGGGGTTACCGGTGCTGGCGTACGGCGTGTTTCTCAACACGATTATCGAATTCACGATCATCGCCCTCGTTTTATTTCTGGTGGTGAAACAGGTTAACCGGTTCAAAGCGCCGCCCCCAGCGCCGAAGGTGCCCGAGCCAACCGCGGAGGAGAAGCTCCTCGTAGAGATCCGGGATATCTTAAAAAGCCAGGGCACTACTAAGGTGTGAGACGCGAAAGGTAAGCGTTCGCGCCTCAGGAAGACCCTAGCTTTAGCAGTTCCGTAATCACCAAGATTACAACTAATGCCACGATGAAACTGCGGAGCAGCCACCTGGGCCTTTCGGGTCCGGAAAGCGCGACCCAGGTTACCACAGCCAAGATTAGACCAATTAACGTCCAGGAGAGCATCGTGCCAAAAAAGGTGTGCTGGTTTCGAAGGCTAAAAGCATGCCAGCCCGGTCGGTTGGACGTAATCGACTGTCTCTGAGGGTGTTGCGTCTTGTCGTCGTGTTTAGCTTCCGAGACAAGCTTGCAACTGGCTACGGTTGCCTTGCATCCTGCCGGATTTTCAATGCGTTCCACATGAATTGGGAACTCGATTCACGCTGAAATTATCCAAGCTAACTCCAGAAATTTGAAATAAATTGGGCTCAGCCCAGTCTCTTCTTCCATAGATGAATCCGCTGTTTCCGATTCGAAAACTCGTGACCCGTTGCGCGAGCTTGGCGCCCTCTCGCGCGAGCTTGGCGCTCTATCGCGCGAGCTTGGCGCCACGGCCGGCTTCATTAGGCCTCGCGATTGCATTACTAATGACAGGGACGGTCATCTCCGGGCGGGCGCAAGTGGTCGATGGCCGTCAGTTAGTGAAGGCGCAGTTGGTCGCCGATACTCAGCACATTGAACCCGGCCAGAAGTTCCGCCTCGGCGTGTTGTACACTATTGAACCGAAGTGGCACATTTACTGGCAATATGCTGGCGACGCTGGGATTCCAACCCAGATCGACTGGCAATTACCGCCGGGATTCCAGGCTGGCCCGTTACAGTGGCCGCTGCCAACTCGAGAGCAGGAGCCGGGCGGGCTTGAGGTGTTCGACTATAACAATGAGGTGCTGCTCTTTACCGAGGTACAAGCGCCTCAACAGCTGCCTGCCGGGCCGATTGAGCTTGCGGCTAAGTCCAATTGGCTTGTTTGCGAGCGTCAGTGCGTTCCAGGCGACGCCCAGCTCTCATTGAAGTTGAACGATGGGGCACAAGGTCCGGCCAATCAGGACATTTTCACGAAATACTCGGCCTCGGTTCCGAAACCCGGTGCGCCCGCCGGATACTCGGTCTCGATGAAACCGTCCGATAGCCAGATGGTCGTTGAGTTTGCCGGTGTGCCTCAGGGTAGCCGCCTCGATTTCTTCCCGGTGCCGCCAGAAAATGTTGTGCTGAACCACGGAAAACAGGCCGGAAATAGTGTTGTACTCTCGGTCGATGGTGGAGCTGCTCTGGACCGGTTGAAAGGGGTTGCAGTGGTTGAGTCCAATGGGAAGACCGATGCCTTTGCTGTCGAGTTGCAGCCGGGCGCGCAGCCGGCTGCCAATGTCGGTGGTGTGAGCACCGATCTGGTTGGTGTGCTGCAGGCAGTAGCGTTCGCCCTGATTGGAGGTCTCATATTAAATGTGATGCCGTGTGTATTGCCGGTCATTTCGCTTAAGATTTTCGGCTTTGTGAGCGAGGCAGGCGAACGGCCCGACAAGGCGTTTAAATTGGCGCTGGTTTTCTCGGCTGGCATCCTTGGCTGTTTCGCGGTCCTTGCCGCCATCGTCACTTTCTTTCGAGCGATTGGCGCGCAAGTCGGCTGGGGATTCCAGTTCCAGGACTATCGATTCGTGTTGGCAATTGCCTGTTTGGTATTTGCATTCGCCCTGAACCTGTTTGGTGTTTTTGAGCTTACGGTATCGGCTCGAGCAACGGGTGGACTAGCAAAGCTGGCCGCGGGCGGAGGATACGGCGGAGCTTTTTTCCAAGGAGCGTTTGCTACGATCCTGGCAACCCCTTGTACTGCTCCTTTCCTGGGCACCGCTTCTGCATTTGCTTTTACCCAGCCTGCGTGGGCGACATTCCTGATCTTTTTCTCGATCGGAATCGGAATGGCGCTGCCATACCTGCTGTTAGCCGTACAGCCGAAGTGGCTCCGCTATCTTCCTAAGCCGGGTGAATGGATGGTTCGACTCAAACAGCTCCTTGGGTTCTTACTCCTGGCGACCCTGCTCTGGCTTAGCTGGATCGTTGGCCGGCTCCGCGGTGTGGACGGCATGGTCGAACTAGGAGGGTTGCTGTTGATCATTGGGCTTTTGGCCTGGATCAAAGGATCGTTTTGGACACCGGTGTCATCGGTGCGTTCGCGAGTTCTAGCGGCTATGTCGATGGTCGCAGTGTTAGTAGTCGCTATAGGGAGCTATCTATTTGTTACTGCGCCTAGTGGGCTTTCCTGGCAAGCGTTCAGCCAGCAATCGCTAGACAAAGCACTGCAATCCGGCCGCCCGGTGTTTGTCGATTTTACTGCCGATTGGTGCATCACCTGTAAAGCAAACGAGCGATTCGCGCTCGATACCTCGGCAGTGCGAGAGGCGTTCGCTCAAAATCAGGTCGTGGTCTTGCGAGCGGACTGGACCCACGGCGATCCTGAGATCACGCAAATTCTCAAGGAACATGGCCGGGCAGGGGTCCCCATGTATCTCTTTTATCCAGGCGGTAAAGATCATCCACCTGTGGTTCTTCCCGAACTGATCAGCTCTCAGACGGTACTGGATGCCATGAAGACCGGCTCCAAGACTGTAGCCGATGCCAGGAAGGCAAGTTGAGAAAATTCTACAGATTTATATCGTACCACTGACCTAAGTGACTTGTGACCTGTAACTGTTAATATGACAATTCGAAATCTATGTCTCGTTTTCGGAGTTCTAGCCTTCAGCGCTGGAGCTGCTCTAGCCGGCGTTGAGGTCGGGCAACCGGCTCCCAACTTCAGCTTACCAGATACCAATGGACAAACGCACCAGCTTTCCCAATACAAAGGGAAGTGGGTCGTCCTTGAATGGTATCAACCTGATTGTCCGTTTGTGCGGAAGCATTACGGTTCAGGCAATATGCAGGCGCTCCAGAAGGAGTTTACCGCCAAAGGCGTGGTCTGGCTGTCGATCGACTCGTCAGCACCAGGACAAGAAGGGAATTATCCTGCGGATAAACTGAATGAAATTGCGTCTGGTCAAGGAGTGGCTCGCACGGCACTGCTTTTGGACCCGGACGGAAAAGTCGGACACGCGTATGGGGCGAAGACCACGCCCGATATGTACATCATAAATCCTGAAGGAAAACTGGTCTACGAAGGTGCGATTGATAGCAAGCCCACTACAGCGGTTGCCGATCTGAAGACGGCTACGAATTATGTCAAGGTCGCTCTTGATGACTCGATGACTGGCAAGAGCGTCTCGCAGACGGTGACGCGGCCATACGGTTGTAGCGTTAAATACGCGCAATAACGACGTAGTGTACGGGATGGTATTCGAAGTGAATGCCGTACCGCCCGTGCGGGAGGGCTGACCTCCGGCTCATCCGGGGTTCGATTTGCAACATTTGGCCCAGCAATGCGGGAGGAGCGGAAGCTCCTCCCTTCCGGCTCCCGCTTCGGGTGCCGATAACCGAGTCTTGCTTAAGTGTTACCCAATTTTTATTGACAGTTCGGATGAATCCGCTTTGCTAAGCGGTTCGCGCGTCGTCGGTCCAGCTTTGCGTGAGGGTCGCGATGTGCTAACGTGCCTTGTCTTTTAGCCTATGGCAGAACAAGATCCTAGATCCCCGAAACAGGATAAGAATTCTCGTAATTTCGGGAACGATAACAACAACTTCAATTGGCGCGGTGTCCTGCTCGTTGCGTGTGCGATCGCTTTGTTGGGAGGCTTCTTCTTCTCTCGCAGCGGTGCCTACGGGAACGTTGAAGACATTCCATTCACGGATTTCCAGCAATACCTCGATGAGGGCCGGATTAGCAAAGACGAACCTTTGCAGCTCGTGGTGACGGAAGGGAAACCGACGCAGATTCTACGTGGTGCCTTTGATAAGGAACACCGACCCGGAGCCGGTTCCACGGCGCCGGACCACTTCAAAACCACGGTCTTTTTAGAGTTCAATAAAGACCTCAAATCCGAACTGGAGGCGAAGGGATATAAGGTCGATATCCGGGCGGATTCTGACGTGATGTTCACCGCGCTGATGCAAATCGCGCCGATCGTGTTCATCATGGTCATCCTTTACTTTTTCTTCCGTCAGCAGATCCGAAACGCCGGGCGTGGCGCGTTGTCTTTTGGCAAGAGCAAAGCCCGCATGCTGGCTCGGGATCGCAACCGGGTGACGTTCAAGGACGTTGCCGGGGTTGAAGAGGCTAAGGAAGAAGTTCAGGAAATCGTGGACTTTCTGAAGGATCCAAAAAAGTTTCAAAAACTGGGTGGGCGGATTCCGAAAGGAGTTTTGATGGTTGGACCTCCCGGCACCGGAAAGACCCTGCTAGCGCGAGCTATCGCCGGGGAGGCCGATGTGCCTTTCTTTAGCATCAGCGGCTCTGATTTTGTGGAAATGTTTGTCGGCGTTGGTGCTTCGCGAGTTCGAGACATGTTCGAACAGGGCAAGAAATCAGCTCCCTGCATCATCTTTATCGATGAAATCGACGCGGTGGGCCGGCATCGTGGCCACGGCTTAGGCGGTGGGCACGATGAACGGGAGCAGACGCTGAATGCGTTGCTCGTCGAGATGGACGGGTTTGATACGCAAGAAGGCGTTATTATTATCGCTGCCACGAACCGACCCGATGTGCTCGATCCGGCTCTCCTCCGTCCTGGGCGTTTTGACCGTCAAATCACGGTCAATCTTCCTGATGTGAAGGGGAGAGAAGAGATTCTGCGGGTGCACGCCAAACGCGTTAAGCTGGCTGAGGGAGTTGATCTGGCTGTGGTGGCACGCGGCACTCCCGGCTACTCAGGTGCTGAGCTGGCCAACGTA
>JAFAZK010000314.1 GCA_019239825.1 Verrucomicrobiota bacterium
CCTGGCGACGAGCAAGACCCGAGGGACGAGAACGGCAACGTAATTTATGATGATGGCGTGACTTTGCTGGATACTTGGCGAGCTTTGGAGAGTCTGGTAGACGAGGGCAGATGCAAGGCCATCGGATTGTCAGACGTTAACGTGGAAAAGGCGAAACCGATTGTTGAAGCCGCGAGGATAAAGCCTGCCGTTATTCACGTAGAATCGCATCCCTATCTCCCAGAATGGGAGTTGCTCGAATTCTGCAACCAGAACGGTATCGTGCTCCAAGCTTTTGCGGCCTTGGGTCATAGTTCAGAACCCCGGTTGCTAGATGATCCCGTGATCACCTCCATTGCCAAGAGAGTTAACAAAACCCCCGCCCAAGTTGTGCTCGCCTGGGCGGTGCAACGCGGCACGGCCCTTCTAACCACATCCAAGACTCCGAGCCGTATCGAGGAGAACTTTGATATCTCCACGCTTCCCGAAGATGCCGTGAAAGAGATTAGTGGAATCCAGACGCGGCAAAGATTTAACGCCGTCGTGGAGACCGGTGTGCCCGGTTTTATTCCAAGAGGAAAGTGAAGCTGAACGACCGCGCTTGACCATGAAATGGAGTGACAGAACAGCGCGGTGGTTTTTGGATTTTGCCGCCCAGCGGCTATGCAGAATAGCCCAGGGCTTCAGCCCTGGGTTAGGCGAGGCCTTGAATCGCCCTGAAAGTGGCGGCCGAGACGGGCCTGTGTGGGGTGCAATTCGGAGAATGCGCAATACTCCGACATGCCAGTACTCCATCTCTCCGCTGGCCACGATTCGAGGACGAGGACGACGACGAGAACGAGGACGAAGCGCGTCACGAGCGGGCAATGATTGAACTCAAATCGGTTAGCAAGAGTTTTGGCACATCGGTCGCTCTTCGCGAAACCGATCTGTGCCTGGAGACGGGTAAAACAACCGCTCTCATCGGGCCCAGCGGGTGTGGCAAATCCACGCTTTTGAGATTGATCGTTGGCTTGCTCGAGCCGACGACCGGAACAATTAAAATCGATGGTCAGATAGTCTCGGCGAACGTGATTCTGGCCCTACGGCGCCGGATCGGGTACGTGATCCAGGAGGGTGGCCTGTTCGCGCATCTGACCGCTGCGCAAAACGTTTTGCTAATGGCGAAGCACCTAAAACGGCCACCCGGAGAAATGCACACCAGACTCCGCGAGCTCTGCGAGCTAACTCACTTTCCAGAAAACGCGCTGACTCGCTATCCGGTTGAGCTGTCCGGCGGACAACGCCAGCGCGTGAGTCTGATGCGAGCACTGATGCTGCGGCCGAGCGTGTTGCTGCTCGACGAACCGCTCGGCGCGCTCGATCCAATGGTCCGCACACGCCTGCAGGAGGATCTGAAGGAAATCTTTGAAAGCCTGCAACAGACAACCTTGTTGGTCACGCACGACATGGCTGAGGCCGGTTTTTTGGCGAGCCACATCGTGTTGCTGAACGAAGGCCGGGTTGTCCAATCCGGAACGCTGGACGACTTGCGAGACAGGCCGGCCACGGAGTTCGTCCGGGACTTTCTACACGCACAGCGCGGCCTGGCGGAGATATGAAAGCGCTAGGCATGCTGTTGACGGTTTTAGCCTTTTGCTCGACGGCCCAGCCCCAACCGATCGTGATCGGCTCAAAGAGATTTACCGAATCCTATGTATTGAGTGAGATAGCCAAGACCATTCTGCAAAAGGCCAGTTTCACTGTCGAGCACAGGCAGGGAATGGGGGGCACGATCATCTTGTGGCAGGCGTTGGTGGAAGGCGGAATTGCGCTCTACCCCGAATACACCGGCACAATCAGCGAAGAGATTTTGAAGACAAAGCAACGACTGAGCACAGACGAAATCCGTGCGTTGCTCCGCGAAAAGGGTGTTGGCATGACTGGGGAACTCGGTTTCGACAACACGTACGCGTTAGTGATGGAGCGAGATCGTGCTGACAAACTCGGCATCCACAAGATCAGCGACCTCCAGGGACATCCTGAACTGAACGTTGGCCTGACGCACGAATTCATCGACCGTCAGGATGGCTGGGCACCGCTCAGTGCGCGCTATGGCTTGCAAATGCGCAACGTCCGCGGGATCGACCACGCGCTCGGCTACGCTGCCTTGAGGAGTGGCTCGATTGACGTCAAGGACGCCTACTCCACCGACGCGAGAATCGCGGAAAACAATCTCATTGTGCTCGATGATGATCTTCATTTCTTCCCGCAATACAAAGCCGTGTTTCTCTACCGGCTCGACACCGATCCTCGCGCGGTGACTGCGCTAGATAAGCTCGCTGGCACGTTGGACACAACGCGTATGACGCGCTTGAATGCCGAAGCGGAACGCACAAAAAACTACGCGCTGGCCGCGGCGCTCTACTTCGGCCAAAAACCAGAACCGGTGGCCGGGGAACTCGCCGGAAAAATCGGGCGCTGGACGTGGCAGCATCTGCAATTGGTCGGCGCGTCGTTGTTGCTGGCGATAATCGTCGGCATCCCGCTTGGCATCCGAGCGAGTCGACCTGGACCAATCAGCGATTTCATTCTCTCCGCCACCGGAGTGATTCAAACTATCCCCTCCCTTGCGTTGCTTGCGTTGCTCGTGCCGCTCCCCTTCTTCGGAATCGGTCCGGTAACGGCGATTTTTGCTTTGTTTTTGTACAGCCTCTTGCCGATCGTCCGGAACACCGCCACCGGCCTCCAGGATATTGCGACGCCGGTCCGCGAATCTGCTGCCGCTCTCGGATTAGAACCGCAAGCCCAGCTTTGGAAGGTTTTTCTACCCCTGGCCTCGCGGACGATTCTGGCTGGGGTAAAAACGAGCGCGATTATAAACGTCGGCACCGCTACGCTGGCTGCCCTAATCGGGGTCGGAGGCTTGGGGGAACCGATCATCAGCGGACTGAATCTCAACGACTACAGCACGATCTTGCAGGGTGCGATTCCCGCCGCAGTGCTCGCGCTGCTGGTGCAATTTTTTTTCGATGGACTAGAGCGGGTCTTTATCCCGAAAGGTCTGCGGCTGAAACAATGAAAAT
>JAFAZK010000316.1 GCA_019239825.1 Verrucomicrobiota bacterium
CTCGTCGAATTCGGGTCCGAAGATCTCTTCTCGGCGCTCAGTCCATAGGCGGTGCAGCGTCCAATCTTTAAAAGATCCCTTTTGGACCACGCTCTGTGCCTCCTCTCGGTCAACCAGCTCCCAGGACTCACCGATTCGGCAGCCGTCCGGCAAACTGCGTCCGAAAGCGGAGCAGAGCGATTGACCACCCCACACCCGCTCCTGATAAATCGGCTCAAACGTCATGTAATGCTCCATCGGGGCAGATTTTACCCAAGATGCCGATGTAGTCGCGAGGAAATGTTTGACGAGTTCAATGCGAGGGACCAGGAGTCAGAATTCAGGAGCCTGGAGGGGTGGGTTGCTGACGCTGTGGGAAAAAGATGACTTGCTTCAAGTAATCAGTAATCAGAGGCCAGTAGTCAGTTCAGTAAGTACAACGGCAATCCTTACTTCCTCACCGATTACTGACACACTGATCACTCGTTACTTAAAAAAAAGGCGATGATTTTCGTGAATCTCGCGCACGCCGTACCCTGCATCTCCCGGCTCCTGAATTCTGGCTCGTCTTCTTGAACTCCTGGATTGAAAGCGCCGTCGAAGGAACTAAGATGTCCCAAAATGCCCAGATCCCGCCGGCAAAATCCATGGAATGAAGTAATCGGGCTAGTGGCTCTCGGGATCGGAACCGTTGTCTTCTTGGCACTGATTTCGTACAACCCGGGCGACGTCCCCTCCTGGGTTTGGTTCAGCTACAAGAGCCCACCTAATAATCCAACCCAGAACTTTATCGGTCCGACCGGAGCCATTGTGGCTGGATTTCTGTATCTTACGCTCGGCGCGGCGGCATACCTGGTCACGTCTCTGTTTCTTGGATTTGGAGTTGCCAAGCTTTTCCTGCCCGGATTTCGCATTTTTAGAAGGTTGCCCTGGGCGTTGCTCTTTGTGGTGAGTGGCGCTGCGCTCACCCAACTTCAGCCGTGGTTTCTACGAAGTTGGGAACAGCAGTTCAAATTGCTAGGACCCGGGGGTATGCTCGGTTATTGGGTGGGGGCGGGGCTCTTGCAGAACGCCCTCGGTAAGATCGGCTCGATCGTCGCTCTAATCTGTATCTATCTAGTGAGCTTAGTATGGCTTACCGGAATCCGTCCGGTGGCGTTCGTGAAACAGATTTTCTCGGGAATGCGGTCGTTAGCTCGGCAGGCAGCAACCGACCGGGAGCAAAAGCGATTGGCTGCCGCGAACGAACGCGAGCGCCTGGAATTGGATCAGAGGAAGATCGAGCGGGAGATCAAGAAACAGGAACGCGAGCTCAAGAAGAAGGGCGTTTCGATACCGGAAGAGCCAGCAGTTCCACGCCCTGAGCCGAAAGTATTCGACACGGTCGCGGCGCCCTCCCCGCTGAAGAAGCCAAGTCGTCCAGCTCCGCCGCCCAAGCCTACAGAGGAGGTCTACGAGCTGCCCGGGGTCGATCTTTTCGACCCGGTTGAAGCGGAAAGCCGAAAAGCGAGCGACCCGGCGGAATTGAAGGAGATCCAAGCGGTCCTGGTTGATACCCTCAAACAGTTCAATATTGATGTCGCCCCGGGGGACATCACTCGAGGCCCCACGATTACCCGTTACGAGGTTTATCCTGCCCGGGGGGTGCGCGTGGACAGAATAACCAGTTTGGAACGTGATCTGGCCAGGGCAACTCGGGCTGAACGGATTAACATCCTTGCGCCTATCCCCGGCAAAGACACGGTGGGAATCGAGATCGCAAATACGAAAAAGGTCAAAGTAGCTCTCCGAGAAATTGTGGAGTCACCGGATTGGGCGCAGACCAAAATGAAGATTCCTATCGTGCTCGGCAAGGATGTGTATGGGAAAATCATTTTGGGCGATCTCGCGCAAATGCCGCACTGTCTGGTGGCGGGGACAACGGGCAGCGGTAAGAGCGTTTGTATCAATGCGGTTATTGCCAGTATTTTGCTCCGCTTTTCCCCAGCTGATCTTCAATTCGTGATGATCGATCCCAAGGTGGTGGAGATGCAGATGTACAACTCGCTGCCCCACTTAAAGATTCCCGTTGTCACCGACTCGAAGAAAGTTCTCTTGGCGCTACGTTGGGTTGTTTCCGAGATGGAAAAGCGGTACCGGATTTTTGCGCAGGTCGGGGTGCGAAATGTTTCCGGGTTCAACGCTAGACCGAAACCCAAAAGTCAGAAGCAGCTGGATTTAGAAGCTGAAGCTGGTCGAGATAGTCAGACGCGGCCGAATCTCCCCGATGGTACCCGGAATGTCCGTGACGAAGAGATCATTCCCGAGAAGTTGCCCTACATCGTCGTCATCATTGACGAACTAGCCGATCTCATGCAAACAGCGCCGGCTGATGTGGAGAGCGCCATTGCCAGAATTACCCAAATGGCTCGTGCGGCCGGGATCCATATGATCGTGGCAACCCAGACGCCCCGAGCGGACGTTATCACCGGCGTTATTAAAGCAAACATCCCGACTCGGATCGCATTTCAAGTGGCATCTAGTCTGGATAGCCGAGTTATTCTCGACGAAAATGGGGCGGAACGGTTACTTGGACAAGGAGACATGTTTTATCGGCCTCCAGGAACCTCGCGGTTGGTTCGATCTCAGGGAGTGCTGGTAACTGATGAAGAGATTCATCGGTTAGTTAGTTTCGTCTCGGCTCAGGCTGAACCGTCGTTCGATGCGGACGTGCAAACGCAGTTAGAGTCGAGTGCCTCGCCTGATGAGGATGTTACCGAGGAGGACGAAGAGCTGGTCAAACGTTGTCTGGAAATTATCCGCCAAGAAAAAAAGGCCTCTACCTCTATGCTACAGCGGCGTTTACGCCTCGGATATACCCGAGCCGCCAGGGTAGTTGACATTCTTGAACGCAGAGGCATTTTGGGCCCTGGCGAAGGAGCTAAACCAAGGGAAATCCTGGTTCCTCTCGACGCTCTGGTTGGCGAATCCGGCATGGATAGCGGCCATCTCTTCGGGGGCTAATACTTGTTCTATCGGTCAAATTTGTTTTTCGGATGGTTGAGACAGTTGGCAGACGGCTGCAGAAGGCGAGACAGGAAAGGAAGTTGACGATCGATGAGGTCGCGACGGCTACGAAGATAAGGCCGGAGCGAATCGTCGATCTGGAGGCGGATGACCTCACTCATTTTCCTAGCTTGGTCTATGCCCGTAGTTTTCTGGTAAAATATGCTCGGTTTCTTGGCCTGGATATTCAGGACGACTTAGAAAACTTCCAGGTAAACCGGGCTGTCGTGTTCGGTGAGTTTAAATATCTGACGGCGGCGCCGCCGCCTAAATTCAAGCCGGAACCGCGATTTAACCAACCAAAGAAAAGCTTGGCGCCGCCCTTAATACTCGCGGTTATCGCAGTTGTAATTCTGATCGGCGTGCCCCTGATTGCTTTCTTCGCGGTTAACCTCTCCCGGCTGGGTCCCGGAGATGAAGAACAAAATAAGACGGTAGAGACGACACCGGCACCGCGAGTGCAACGGTCTGCCACGCCTTTAACAGAAAAATCGCCTTTGGCGGCCACGACACCCGAACTTCTCAGACAGCCGCCAGCTTCACCGACCGCTCAGGGTCCGGCTCAAGTTTCCACCAACGTGCAGGCGCCCACAGTGACATCGCCCACTCCGGAGGCGACAGTAGAGGTAAGGCGCGCTCTGCCGGTCACCGCCGCGGACAAAGAATCTACTAACGCTTCGCCTTCAGCGTCCGCTGCTCCTTCGGCGTCTGCATCAGTTGAGGCATCGACGTCTCCAAGCGCGTCGCCTTCTCAAAAACTGGAAATAAAGGTAAAAGAACGGACTTGGCTTCGTGTTACCAAAGACCGGGAGAATTCCGAGCCGGTCTTCAATGATTTCATTGGGCCGAACAGTCCCGCTATCGTTATCCAAGGCAAAAGGTTCTGGCTTAAGGCCCTCGACAAGAGTGCGTTGGAACTGCGCAAGAATGGCCAGGCAGTAAACGGTCAGGATGGTGATATTGTAATCGAGTGAGTAGTGTTATGACCGTTGACAGTCAGGTAAGAGACGAACTATCTGCAGACCTTGCTACCAAGCCAACGCCGATCCGGGTTGGAATGATCAGTCTTGGCTGCGCCAAGAACCTGGTCGACGCCGAGATCATGTTGGGAGGTGTCCGGGCGAAAGGGATGGAAATTACCCGCACTGCTGAGGACGCCGATGTCATGATCGTTAACACGTGCGGCTTTATCGATGCGGCCAAGGAAGAATCGATCCAAGCAATATTGAGCGCGCATGAACAGCGCCTCTCTCGTAAAGGCGGACGCCAGAGGCTGGTGGTGAGCGGATGTTTATCTCAACGCTTTGCCAATGAGTTGGCCGCCGAGATTCCTGAGGTCGATGCCTTTATCGGCCTGGACCAGGTCGCCGAGGCTGGAGACATTATCGAACGATTATTGCGGACGGAAACGGGTTCACCGCCCGTCAATCTGGTGGGCGGGCGATCCAGGTTCATCCCTGATTTTGATACCCCTCGATTCCAACTGACTCCCTCGCACTTTGCTTATGTGAAGATTGCGGAAGGCTGTAATCATCCGTGCAGCTTCTGTGTGATTCCCCAAATGCGCGGCCGGCACCGGAGCAGGAGCATTGAGTCAATTGAAGAAGAGGTGAGAAGGTTGGTTGGTGCCGGCGTGAAAGAAATCAACCTGATCAGCCAGGACACCACCTATTACGGAATGGATTTGTGGGCGGCCAAGGCAGGTCCGCGTCAGCCGGTAGACTCGGGTCGCGGACCAACATTGACGAGATTGCTCGATCGTCTGGCTACGATCGATGGCCAGTTTTGGATCCGGCTTCTATACACGCATCCAGCGCACTGGAGCCGCGAGCTCATGGATGCGGTCGCAGCGAATCCGAAGGTGGCGAAGTATATAGACATCCCACTGCAGCATATCGATGAAGAGGTTTTGCAGGTAATGCGGCGCGAGACGTCCCGCCAACATATTGAGGATCTGTTAGCCGAGATGAGGGACCGAATTCCTGGCGTTTTCCTTCGGACTACGTTCATCGTTGGTTTCCCCGGGGAGACTGACGAGCAGTTTAAGGTTCTGCTCGACTTCATCGAACGGACACGATTTGAGCGCTTGGGTGTCTTTCAATACTCCCAAGAGGACGGATCGCGGGCTGGCAAACTAGCGAATCAGATTAGCAAGCCTGTGAAACAGAAGCGGTATCGAACGGCAATGGCACTTCAGCAACGGATCGCTGCTCAGTGGGCTACGTCACAGATAGGGTTAACTCGACAAGTTTTAGTAGAACAACCGCTCATCGGTAGAACCGAGGGTGACGCCCCGGAGGTTGATCCTCGGGTGCTGTTGGACAAACCGTCGCCCGTCGGCCGGTTTGCTACTGTTAAGATTACCGGGACTCAGGTATACGATCTGCGAGGAACCGTATCGGAAGAGTGACAAAGATACCTTTTTTTGATCTGCATAGGCAGTTTGAGGCGCTCCGAACGGAGATTCTTAACGACTTGGCGCAGGTCTGTGAGTCGCAGACTTTTATCCTCGGACCAAAAGTAGCGGAACTTGAAGAGCAGGTAGCTTCCTTCAGCGGAGCGAAATTCGGAATCGGAACATCCTCAGGGACCGACGCGCAGTTGCTCCTTCTAATGGCGCTGGGGATCGGACCGGGCGATGCCGTTATTACCACGCCGTTTACCTTCTTTGCCACGGCCAGTACGGTCGTTCGAGTTGGCGCTAAGCCGCTTTTTGTCGATATCGACCCGGAAACACTCAACTTTTCAGTGGCGAAGCTTGAAGAATTCCTGACGACGGAATGTGTTGCTGACGAATCCGGGGTAAGAACCCGCGATGGCCTCAATGTGCGCGCCGTAATACCGGTTCATCTATTCGGGCTGTGCAGCGATCTGGCTGGACTTCGCTGGCTTTGCGACCAGTGGAAGCTGATCCTGATAGAGGATGCGGCTCAGGCGTTGGGAGCGTTGTTCCCGGATGGGGACCGGCAGGTAAAAGCAGGGAGTGTCGGTGCTGCGGGTTTCTTTAGTTTCTATCCGACAAAGAATCTCGGTGCGTTCGGAGACGCGGGCCTGGTAGTGACAAGCGACCCTGATTTGGCAAAAAAGCTACAGGTCATGAGAAATCATGGGATGGACCCCAAATATTATCATGAGGTGGTTGGCGGAAATTTTCGCATGGACGCGTTGCAAGCTGCCGTCTTATTGCGTAAGTTCGGGCATCTCGAAAGTTGGTCGAAAAGAAGATGGTCTATCGCTCAGCGATACCAAAGCGGATTGAAGGAGCTAGCAATTGGGCTGCCGGTGGAACCGTACCACAAAACGTGTGGCTGGCGGGGGCATATCTATCATCAATTCGTGATCCGGACATCGCGGCGCGACCAGCTAAGAACGGCATTGAATGAGCAAGGTATTGGAACTGAGATCTACTATCCTCTTCCGCTGCACGAGCAGCCATGTTTCCAAAACCTTGGCTATGCAACTGGCGATTTTCCGGTCGCCGAACAGACCGCTAAGGAGTGTGTAGCCTTGCCGATTTTCCCGGAACTGACCGACGACGAGCAGGCCTTAGTGATCCTTAGGGTTCAGGAGTTTTTTGCAAGCTAATCGAATGACAGACGCCAAAGTTAGAAGTAGCCGGATTGCCTATTTGGTTGGAGTCTATCGAGATCAACACGGTAAAGACGAAGCGAGTAGTCTTTTGGACGAGTTGAAGTTGCTCGTCCAGACCCTAGGAATAGCAGTTGTTCACCAGGAGCTGGTTAGGATCCAAGAAGCTAACGCTAGATACTTCGTTGGTTCCGGACGCGCCGAAGGAATCGTGGCCCATGTGCAGCAACTGGGTGCAGATTTGATTGTGTTCGATAACGATCTTACGCCGGCGCAGCAGCGAAATTGGGAGGCGCTTTCCAATTTGCCGGTGATCGATCGCCAAGAAATCATTCTAGATATTTTTGCCCAGCGCGCTCAGACGAAAGAAGCGCGGCTGCAAGTTGAGTTAGCGAGATTGGAATATTCGTTGCCTCGACTAACCAGGGCATGGGGACACTTGAGCCGCCAAGCTGGTGGTGTCGGCGGAAGAGGCGAAGGCGAGACTCAGCTCGAAACCGACCGCCGAATCGTTAGGCGGCATATCGATGCGGTCAAAGCTGATCTTGAATTGGTTCGCGCTCGGCGAGCCACGCAAAGAAAACAACGTGAGCGTCTCCCGCTTCCGCACGCCGCTATCGTTGGGTATACGAATGCGGGCAAGTCTTCACTGCTCCGCCGGCTCACCGGCGCCGAAGTGTTGGTGGCGGATAAGCTATTCTCGACCCTAGACCCAACGACTCGCAGGGTCGAGCTTGGTAATGGGCAGCCCCTTCTCTTGACCGATACAGTTGGTTTTGTCCGGAACTTGCCGCACCGGCTCATCGAGTCGTTCAAAGCAACTTTGGAAGAAGCCGCTCGAGCCGACTTCCTGGTTCATGTTCTCGATGCCAGCCATCCCCGGGTGTTCGACTTCTACGATACCACCAAGCGGGTCTTGGACGAATTAGGGGCAGATACTTTGAGGGCAATCACAGTCCTCAACAAGATCGACCGGCTAGAAGATCCAGCCGCCATCCATACACTGCGTTTGCATTTTCCAGATGCAGCTTTCGTTTCGGTCCGCACGGGAGCCGGGTTAGACGATCTTTTGGAACGGTTTGCTGAAAAACTGAGCGACCGATCGACCAAAGTACAACTCGCTTTGCCGTTGGATCGGACTGAGTTGTTATCGTTGCTGCATCGTACCGGACGAGTCCTAAGTCTTGAGTATGGGGAGCGCGTTGCATCCGTAGTGGCGCTCGTGTCACCCAAAGTTTTCGCCAGGGTACAACCTTTCTTGGTAAATCAGCAGGCTCAGGCGGTATAAGGGCTGTAAGGCCGCCTCAATCGTTGTCGCCTCGAAGGCGCGCGTCGGGCAGCGCGTGCGACCCGGCCACGAATAGGACCTCTGAATCCGTTGCCATAGGTCGTATAAGTCCTAGGTCCCATCAGTTCGCAGCGCTGCGGGCGGTCCCCACCCCTAACCGTTCACAGGACCCGCTTCCTCCCGACGACGATTAGCTATTGCGCTGTCTGTGGCGCCGATGGACTAGCCTTTGGCTGCGGCAGCGGAGAACTAACCGGTGAAGGATTAGAAGTTAGCTTGGCCTTGGATTCTTCAACCTTGTTAGCTAGCTTCTGGTTGTTGGGATCCAATTTGAGCGCTTTCTGCCAATACACTTGGGCTTCGCCCGATTTTCCTAGGGCCAGAAAGGTATCTCCCACGTGTTCGAAAACGACCGGGTCCTCCGGCTTTAGCGTGTCCGCTGCCCGCAGCAACTCCGTCAGGGCTTTGTTATAGTCACCCGTATGATAGTAATACCATCCGAGGCTATCTATATAGGCGGCATTGTTCGGCTCTAACTCTAACGCCTTCCTGATCATGTTACCGCCGTCTTCCAGATTCATGTTTCGGTCTACCCACATGTAGCCGATGTAGTTGTAAGCCTGTGCTGCCTTAGAAGGATCCAGTTCGATCGACTTTTCTAAAAGTGCTGCTGCCTTTTCTATAAATCCACCTTGCTCGGCGCATACGCCATAATTGAAATAGAACGCGGCGTCCAAGATATCCTGCTCAGAATCTCTTGCTTCCTGCAAAGCGGCCTCGTAAACCGGCAAAGCGTCGGCGAAACGCGTGGCTGTGCTCAAAGCGATGGCCAGGCTATACGTGATCTGCGGGATCCGAAATCGGTGCCTTGCTTCAGTTAGGGTAGCAACGGCGTCGTCGTATTTCTTGAGGTCCAGCTGCATACCGGCGGTGTGCAGATAGTTCTCCGGCCGATCAGGTGCTAACAGCAACGCTTGCTGATAATTTTCCAAGGCCCGTTCAAAGTTTTTCGAAGTCTGATAGAGCCGGGCCAGGAATTCGTAAATCTCAGGTCGAAGAGGATTGCTCTTGATCAAGTCTTCGAGCGAGTTGATCGCTTCATCGCGTTGTCCGGCCTTAACAAAACTCTGGGCCAGCTTATATTCGATCTCCTGATCGCCCTGGCTCAGTTCGAGCGCCTTAACATAGAAATTTATGGCGGTCGGTACTTGATCGATCTGGGTGTAGACGTCGCCGATCTTGGAGTAGGTATCTGCGTTTTTGCCCGCTAACTCCGAGGCCTTGTCCAGGCACGACTGCACTATTGAGGGATGAGGCGCCTGAAACACTCCCTTATCATTTGAGTACAGGCGAACTCCCAAGCCGGCGAGAGTGAGCCAGAAACCAGGGGTGTCATTGTTAAGCTTTGCGGCCCGCAGCAGGACAGCTTCAGCATCTTTCTTACGCTTCAGGGCGAGGTAAATCTCGAAAAGCGTTTGATAAGTGTTGAGCTGATTTGGCGCGATTTTTAAGGCTTGCTCAGCATAGCTTACCGCCAGGTACGGTTTCTTAAGCCGCCGCAAATACAGATCGGACAATGCCAGAAGGCCTTGGACCTCGTTTGGCCGGGCTTTGACCAAGTCCTTCAGCACGTCGATACCGTTCGGAATTTCGTCGCGGTTAGCGTATTCGCTGGCCACACGAATAGCCAAATCTGGATCGGCTCCGGGATCTAACTCTAGCGCCTTGGTGTATGCAGCCAAGGCGCCATCATTGTCTCCTTCGTCCTCCAGAAGCAGGGCTTGAATAAATGCGGCTTCAGCGTCCGCCTTGCTTTCAGTAGTCTTCGCTAGTCCTAGATCCGGCGCTGCAGGACGCAGGTCAGAGAAAATACTCTCATCGGGGCTTCGCAATTTTAAGGCAGGCTTCGCCGGCGCTGCGTCGGGAGCAGCCCATGTCCCATGGGCTAATACGAAACTCAGCAGGGTAGGAGCGAACCAACCAGTCGCTAAACGCAAAAGCTTGTGCGCCCACCCTGACCCCGGTGGATTCATGAAGACAAACCTAAAGCTTATGACTTGTATCGCAAACGCTTCTTATGGCGATTTTCCTTCATTCGCTTCCGTCGCTTATGTTTTGCGATTTTTGCTTTTCGTCTTTTCTTTAGTGAACCCATATCAGATAAAAACTGAGCCGGTTAGGTTACGGGCGGACCGGTCGCCACACGAATTGAGCCGGCAATTAAGCCTAATAAACAACTTTGTTCAACGGATACTCGATAATTCCTTCCGCACCGAGTTCCTTGAGCTCCGGAATCAGTTCACGCACGACCTTTTCATCAATAACGGTCTCTATTGCTACCCATCCTGACTGACTGAGAGAAGAAACGGTCGGATTGCGCAGTGCGGGCAGTCGCGCTATCAGTTCCGGGAGCTTGGCTGCTTCCAGGTTCATCTTCAAACCGACTTTATTTCGCGCGTTTAAAGCTCCCTCAAGTAGAACACGAAGACGTTCTACCTTTGAACGCTTCCAATTGTCTTTCATGGCGGAGATGTTGCCGATCAATTGCGGAAACGACTCCGCCACTGTCTCGATAATTCTTAGGTTGTTAGCCTGTAATGATGCCCCGGTCTCGGTAATGTCTACGATCGCATCGACTAGTTCGGGCACTTTTACTTCAGTAGCACCCCAACTGAACTCGACCGTGGCCGAAACTCCGCGTTCGGCAAAGAATCGCTTGGTCAATCCCACGGCTTCCGTAGCGATCCGTTTCCCCTCTAGATCGGCGACCGATCGATACGGCGCATGTTCCGGAACCACCAGGACCCACCGTGCCGGAGTTGAGCTTGCTTTGCTGTAAATCAGGTTGGCGATGACCAGCACTTCTGAGTCGTTCTCGGCTATCCAGTCTTTACCGGTTATCCCGCAATCAAGGAATCCACGCTCCACGTAACGGCTGATCTCTTGGGCACGCAGCAAGCGGATCTCCAGCTCGGGATCATCGACATTGGGCTTGTAAGAGCGTTTAGCCGACGAGATCCAAAAGCCGGCTTTAGCGAAAAGCTCGAGGGTAGCCTCTTGGAGACTGCCTGAGGGTAAGCCGATGCGGAGACGTTGAGCACTCATAAAAAAGCGGGATTACCTACAAGAAGCTCGGGAAACCGACTAGTAAAATCTTTGTGCTTTAGCCAAACGTTTTTTCAACAAGCGTTTGCGGCTGAGCTGAAGCGTGTTTAGAGAGAGCGAAAGAGAAGAAAGAGTTTATGGCACTGAATACAGAAATACTCGGTCGGGCCGCGCTCGAAGCACGCGGATTAGCAATGGACGCTGTTCAGGCGGCCAACTCCGGGCACCTCGGTCTGCCATTGGGTGACGCAGAAATTGGAGCAGTGCTGTTTGGGCATGCGTTACGGTACTATCCGGAAGATCCTCGCTGGATCAATCGCGACCGATTTGTTCTCTCGGCCGGTCATGGCAGTATGTTTTTGTATGGATGGTTACATCTGGCCGGCTACGCGGTTTCCCTAGATGATATCCGCAACTTCCGTCAGCTGCATAGTAAAACCCCAGGCCATCCCGAGTTCGGAGAGACCCCGGGCGTTGAGTCAACCACCGGCCCGCTCGGTCAAGGCGTGGGCAATTCAGTCGGAATGGCGGTGTCAGCTAAAATGGCGGAAGCGCGTTTCAATACGCCGGAGCATACCATTTTTGATCATAAGATCGTCTGTCTCGCCGGCGATGGCTGTCTCCAGGAAGGGGTTGCTGCCGAAGCGGCCGCTTTCGCCGGCCATTACAAGCTGGATAATTTGATTCTCATCTATGATCACAATCTCGTGACGCTCGACGCCATGGCTGAGCTAAGCCAGAGTGAGAATACGGCGCAGCGTTTCGAGGCCTACGGTTACGACGTTTACCAGGTCGACGGCCAGAACATGGAGGAATTTTTAGCGGTTTTCGAGAAAGCGAAAGCAGCAAAGTCCGGCCGGCCCCAGTTTATCGTTGCCAATACCATCATCGGTAAAGGCATCCCGGAGGTGGCGGGAACGAATAAAGCCCACGGCGAGGCCGGCGTGAAGTTCGTCGATGCCGATCGAAAGGCTTTAGGGTTGCCGGACGAGAAATTCTACGTTTCCAAGGAAGTTCGTGCGTATTTCGCGGATCATCGGGCGCAGTTGAAGAAGGTTTACGACGCTTGGCAGGAGACTTTTGCCGCTTGGCGGAAGGCTAATTCGGGATTGTCTGAGCTCCTTGACAATGGACTTGAACACAAAATCCCGAAGGATCTGCTGAACCAGATCCCGGCTTTCGACAAAGAGGCAAAACTCGCGACTCGAAAAGCAGGGAGCGAAGTGTTGCAGCCGTTGGCCAAAGCACTGCCGTTACTCATTGGCGGAAGTGCCGACTTGTATGGTTCTACCCTGAACTACATTCAATCGGACAAGGACTTTAATCCTAGCAACCGCTCGGGGAGAAACATTCGCTTCGGTATACGCGAACACGGCATGTGTGCCATCTTGAACGGAATGGCCTACTACGGCCTGTTCCGGCCCTCGGGCGCTACGTTCTTAGTATTTGCCGATTATTGCCGAGCGTCCATCCGCTTAGCGGCCTTGGCTAAACTGCCGGTTATCTACATTTTCACGCATGACTCTGTGGGGGTGGGCGAGGATGGTCCGACCCATGAGCCGATCGAAACGGTGAGCGCGTTGCGGCTCTTACCGAACCTGGACGTGATGCGTCCCGCTGATCCGGAAGAAACGGCCGGAGCGTTCGTTGGTGCGTTGGAGAGAACCGACGGACCGACCCTTTTAGCCCTCAGCCGGCAGACCTTACCTAACCTTTCCGAGGCTTCCGTCGAAGCACGGCGAAACGGGACCTTGAAAGGTGCCTATATTCTCCATCATGAAACCGGTCCCCTGGAGGCGATCATTATCGCGACTGGTTCAGAGGTGCAACATGCAGTAGCGGCAGCTAAACAGCTTGGAGGCGGAATACGGGTTGTTTCGGCGCCGTGCTTGGACCGGTTTGACCGGCAAGACGCCAGTTACCGAGAGGAAGTCTTACCATCTGCTTGCCGCAAGCGGGTCTCGATCGAGGCTGGGGTTACCGAATTCTGGTACAAATACGTTGGTATCGACGGTAAGCCGATCGGTATCGACCGATTCGGATTAAGCGCTCCTGGCGGCACCGTGATGAAGGAGCTCGGGATCACCGCGGAACACGTGGTCGAGGTCGTGAAGAGCCTTTTGGGGTAGGGTTCAAAAAGACGCAATAAGCAGACGCTCGAACGAGGTGCCTGCCGCCCCGAGGGGAGCCGCTTGGTCAACCCCATTTTTGGCACTTCCTCGCACTGGAAAGAACAGCACGAGATTTTAGGCACGATCAAAAGCTGCGCCCTCCATGGAAGGCTCGAGCCGATGCTGGCTATGGAGATAAAGACGCGCTCACGTATATCTTGCTAAATGTCTATAGAGATATAGACATTACCAGATGACTGATGCCGTCTCATTTTCGGTAGAAGAGATTAAAGCTCTCTCGAGCGAGTTCGAAACGGCGTCCCCGGGAGAGGTGCTCCAGTGGGCAGCCCAAACCTTTGGTTCCCGAGCCGCATTCGGTACCAGTTTCCAGGGGGCAGGCTTAGTCGCGATTCACCACGCCGTCTCTCTTGGCTTGTCGATTCCGGTGTTCACTATTGACACGGGCCTTCTTTTTCAGGAAACTTTGTCGCTTAAACTTCGGCTGGAACAGTTTTTTGGAATTGAGATCGAAACCCTGAATCCGGAAATGAGTTTAACCGAGCAGGGGGCGGAGTTCGGTCCCGAATTATGGGATAAGAACCCAGATCTCTGTTGTACGCTACGAAAAGTGTTCCCTTTGCAAAAGAAGCTTTCAACCCTCGACGCCTGGATTACCGGCCTTAGACGGGAACAGTCCAGCGCCCGAGCGAAGACGCAGACCCTCGAAGTCTACGAGTTTGATCGATTGCGCAGTAAACAAATAGTTAAAGTGAATCCGCTGGCGAGGTGGAGCTCGCAGCAGGTTTGGGACTACATCCGTGATCACGGTATTCCCTATAATCCCCTGAAGGATCGAGGGTTTCGGAGCATCGGCTGTTATCCCTGCACCCGTGCTGTAATCAGCGGTGAAGATGAGCGGGCTGGCCGTTGGACTGGGTTTGAGAAAACGGAGTGTGGCATTCACACATTCCTGGGAGAGAACATATGACGGGGGCAAAGTACCGACATTTAGACGCTCTGGAAAATCAGAGCGTGTACATTTTGCGCGAAGCGCATCGCAAGTTTAAGCGCCTGGCGATGCTTTGGAGTATCGGAAAGGACTCGTCGGTTTTGTTGTGGCTGGCTCGCAAGGCGTTCTTTGGTCACGTGCCGATGCCGTGTGTGCATGTCGATACGAGCTACAAAATCCCAGAGATGATCCAATTTAGGGATCAGAAAGTCCGTGAGTGGGGCATTGATCTGATCG
The DNA here is from genome assembly GCA_019239825.1 of Verrucomicrobiota bacterium. Classification (GTDB taxonomy): domain Bacteria; phylum Verrucomicrobiota; class Verrucomicrobiia; order Chthoniobacterales; family JAFAMB01; genus JAFAVN01. The sequence continues at coordinate 14,363 of JAFAZK010000316.1, forward strand.
TTGGCCAGAATAAAGCGGCGCTTGCTGCCGGTAAGACCTTTCCCAATGGCGCACTCACCCGGGTCGAGTGCTGCGGGCTTTTGAAAAAGGATGCGCTACAGCAGGTGATCGAAGAGAAGGACTATCAAGCGGTAATCGTCGGAATCCGCCGCGACGAAGAAGGCACCCGAGCTAAGGAGCGATATTTTTCGCCGCGTGATCGCAACTTCGAGTGGAATTTCAAGGACCAGCCTCCGGAACTCTGGGACCAGTTTAAGACAGATTTTGATCCAGGAACCCACATTCGGATTCATCCACTTCTGCACTGGACCGAGATGAATGTTTGGGAGTATATCGAACGGGAAAAGATACCGATCGTTGATCTATATTTTGCAAAAGATGGTTTTCGTTACCGTAGTCTTGGCTGTGCCCCATGCACTAAGCCAGTCCCCTCGCAAGCAAACACGGTGGCGGAAATTATCGAGGAACTAAGAGAAACCAAGGTGTCCGAAAGAAGCACGCGCGCTCAGGACCAAGAATCGGAAGACGCATTCGAACGTCTGCGTGCGAGCGGCTATATGTGATACCGACACACCGGCGATGGTAGGGTGCACCTGAGCCGAACAAACGGGGAGAAAAACTAAGCTTGCGAACAAATGTTACGCCAAACTCCGAGGTGTCTTCCGAGAGACTTTCGGTAGCGGACTCGCTTGACGAGGCTTTTTTATCATCAGAGCATCGAGCCTTAAGAGTAGTCATCGTTGGTCACGTCGATCACGGAAAATCAACCTTGGTCGGACGTCTGTTGTATGAGACCGGATCTCTGCCGGACGGCAAATTCGAGCAGATCCAAACTGTCTGCCGCCGTCGCGGGATGCAGTTCGAATGGGCGTTTCTTATGGATGCGCTCCAAGCCGAGCGGGACCAGAATATCACGATCGATGTCTCGCAGATATGGTTTAAAACGCGGAGACGTAACTACGTCATCATCGATGCGCCAGGCCACAAGGAATTTCTGAAAAACATGGTGAGCGGCGCAGCCTCCGCGGATGCTGCTCTATTGCTGATTGACGCCCACGAGGGCATTCAAGAACAGAGCCGCCGGCACGCCTATCTCTTGAGCTTGTTGGGTATCCGGCAAGTGGTTGTGGTGGTGAACAAGATGGACCTGGTGAACTTCGACCAGGCTGTCTTCAACCGGATTGAGGCCAACTATCGAGAATTCCTCCGCCAGTTGAACGTCCAGCCGTTGCAGTTCCTGCCGATCGCCGCTCGCGATGGGGTTAATCTGGTGGCACCCGATCCCAAGATGAGCTGGTTCGAGGGGCCTACCCTTATTCAAACGCTGGATGACCTGGAGCAGCCGGTACCTCCCGCGGATCTGCCTCTCCGGTTTGCCGTGCAGGACGTCTACCGGTTTGACCAAAGAAGGATTCTGGCGGGCCGCATTGAATCAGGAACACTTAGGGTCGGCGACACGGTCGTCTTTGCTCCGTCGAACAAGGAGTCCGTCGTGGCTTCGATCGAAGTGTGGAACGCGCCTCAGCGCAGCGCTGTCTCTGCCGGGGAATCGGTTGGGATAACACTTCGGGAACAAATCTTTGTCGAACGAGGTTCAGTCGGGATCCATATCGACCAAATGCCGATCGACACCAACCGGTTTCGAGCGCGCGTTTTCTGGATGGGCGACCGCCCGCTTAGTCTGGCCAAGAAATATAAGATCAAGCTGCTTACTCAGGAGATTGAGTGCCAACTCGCATCGATCGATCGCGTGATCGATGCCAGCACACTGGAAGCATCTGCGGCGATTCGGCGAACCGTCGAAAAGAATGAAGTCGCCGAAGTGACGATCCAAAGCAGGGGTCCGCTGGTGATGGACAACTACGACCGGCTGCAAACGAGCGGCAGGTTTGTACTAGTGGACGGAAACGACGTGGCCGGCGGCGGAGTCATTTTCGGCGGGGTCTATCTGGTCCATAAACAGGTCAAGAGTGCAAACATTACCTGGTCGGAGAGCCACATCCGATATAAGGATCGCGTCGAGAGAAACGGACATCCGGGGCTAGTAGTTTGGATGACTGGGTTATCCGGATCAGGCAAATCGACGTTAGCGCGTGCTCTCGAGAAGGCGCTGTTTGAACGCCAGATGCAAGCGTACGTTCTCGACGGCGACAATGTGAGACATGGGCTGAATGCGAATCTCTCATTCTCTCCTGAAGATCGCGTGGAGAACATTCGCAGAGTTGCCGAGGTGGCCAAGCTCATGGCGGATGCAGGAATTATAACAGTGACCTCGTTCATTTCACCGTACCGCCTAGACAGGGTGCGGGCTCGTGAGATTGTGGCGAGCAGTGGTGTCGAGTTTATGGAAGTTTACGTCTCAGCTTCGCTGGAGGTCTGCGAAAAACGAGACCCGAAAAATCTGTATCGAAAAGCGCGTGCCGGCGAAATCAAAGGCTTTACTGGCCTTGACGCTCCCTACGAGGCTCCCGAGAATCCGGAGCTTGTGTTAGAGACGGGCCAGGAAAGCGCGGAAGCTTGCCTGGAGCGGCTACTGGAGTTTCTGCTCCCTCGCCTCCGAGTGGATTAAACCGAAATGCATGGTAAAGGCGCAAGCCTTTATCCAAGCATTTCGGCTAACAGAATTTTGCGACTGGCTTCACAACGAAGGCATGCGCCTTAGTTATCGAGCCATTCGCAAAATTCTTTGTAGATGGCTTTGCTGATTTCGCCCAATCTGAGCTGAATTCGATCTAGGTATTGATGGAGACCGATCCCGAACACATCGTCCATGGTGACGTAGGATAGGTCAGCCAGAAGCCTACCCGAAAGTCGTTCTGCCTCGACTTTGTATAGGAAATCACCGCGATCCATGCCGGTAATTTGATGCAAAGAATGGTCGAGCGAACCGACGCAGAAGCGAATCGAACGCGGAAAGGATGCGTCTTTAATCAAGAATTCGGCGACCGTCCAAGGAGCGATCTGACCCTGGAATTGCCGGCGGTATGGCTCAGCGCCGCTGCAGGAATTAAGAACAGCGAACCATTGTACGCTATCGATCGTGCCGCCGACCTCTTCTTCTTTGGGAAGCAGAATATGATATTTGATGTCGAGGATGCGGGAAGTCCGGTCCGCTCGTTCCAGAAATTTCCCCAACTGAAGGAAGTCCCAACCTTCATCGTGGGCCATGGTGGCGTCGGCGATTCCCTGGAATAGGTGGCAGCCTTGCAGCGCCCACTGGAAAAACTGGTAGCTGCTGGAGCGAAATAAACGTTCAGCTTCACCGGACCGGAAGTCCAGGTACATTCGATTTAACTGTTCGAACATTTCGGCCGAGATCAGCTCGCGCACGCTTCTGGCGTTTTCTCTGGCTGCGCACAAACAGGAATAGATAGAATTAGGATTCTTACGCTCAAAGCAGACGAACTCGACCACCGTCTCCCCAGTGATGTCCGGGTGAAGCTCCTGGAACAGTTTTGTGTCTTCGAGTGAGTAGATGATCGATTCCCAATGCTGCTGGGTGTAACGGTGATTTAGGATTGTCGCATCCAGCGTCAGCTGGAGGTTGACGTCCAACATGCGGGCGTTGTTCTCCGCCCGCTCAATATAGCGGCTCAGCCAATAGAGCGTGTCAGCGACTCGGGAAAGCATCTTTGGCGCGAACGCAACTTAAAACGTGTAATTGTTCTTTCAACGGTTACTCGCTAAGAACCCAGGTATCTTTACTGCCACCACCTTGGGAAGAGTTGACGACTAAGGAATCTTTTCGCAAGGCCACTCGAGTCAGGCCACCCGGGATAATTGTCGTCTTTTCCCCAAAGAGAATGTACGGCCGCAAATCGATGTGCCGTCCTTCGAAGCGACCACTGATATAGGAAGGCGATCGGGAAAGTTGGACGACTGGCTGTCCAATATAGTTACGCGGATTCTTCGTGATCGCCTCTCGGAATTTCTCGATCTCCTCTCGCGTGGCGTGTGGGCCGATCAACATTCCGTAGCCGCCGCTTTCGTTGGCGGATTTCACAACCAATTCCGGAAGATGGTCGAGCATATACTTGCGGTCATCGTCAAACATCGAAAGGTAGGTGGGGACGTTCGGCAAGATGGGGTCCTGGTCGAGGTAGTAGCGGATCATTTTCGGAACGAAATGGTAGGTGACCTTGTCGTCCGCGACCCCGGTTCCGATGGAATTCGCTAAGCTCACGTTACCCCGGCGATAGACCTCAACCAGACCAGGAACCCCAAGCAGCGAGTCTTTACGAAACACCTGCGGGTCCAGGAAATCGTCGTCGATACGCCGATAGACTACGTCCACCCTTTTCAGACCCTTTGTGGTCTTCATCATCAAGTAACCGCCCTGCACCACCAGGTCAGCCCCGACCACAATCTCGATACCCATCGATCTGGCCAGAAACGAATGTTCGAAGTAAGCAGAGTTATAGATCCCAGGGGTGAGCAGTGCGACCGTAGGCTCCGGGTTCCCACCAGGAGCGATGAAACGGAGTAAATTCAGCAATTCTTCACAATACCGATCGACGGGTTGTACCGAATAACGCGAAAACAGGTTGGGGAAGACCCGTTTCATGGTTTGGCGGTTCTCCAGAAGATAAGAAACCCCCGACGGACACCGGCCGTTGTCTTCCAGCACTAAATAATTGCCATCCTCATCGCGAATGAGGTCGGTTCCACAGACATGGATATAAATATCTTTCGGAACGTTAAATCCCATGAATTCGGGACGAAAATGGATGGCGCTATGGATGATCTCGGCAGGAATCACTCCGTCTTTCAGGATCTTTTGTTCATGATAAATGTCGCGCAGGAAAAGGTTCAGCGCCGAGATCCGCTGCGTGAGTCCACTCTCGATGTGGAGCCACTCGTTTAGCGGAATGATCCGCGGGACTAGATCAAAAGGGAAAATTCGCTCGGTCCCTTCGGTGTCGTTATAGACCGTGAACGTGATGCCCTGGGTGAGAAACGAACTGTCGGCCACCAGGCGTTTGCGATCGAACTCTCCCAAGGTGAGATCGTTGTATCGCTCAAAGAGGCGCTGATAATGAGGACGAACCTCAGTCGGCGAGGCGAACATCTCGTCGAAAAATCGGTTTGGGTCGTAACCGGCAAAGAGGTTGCCCATGGGAATAATGATTTCTAGGGAGGCAAAAAGATCAAGCCCGGATATAGCAGCTCTCGTGCCGGGGCGGGGCTCGCCTTAGGCAACGTGCCTGGAGGGGAGCCGCTTTTACGCGACCCCGACGACATCACGCTGTTCGTCGTAGGATGTGTCAGTCTATACAGCGAGAAAGCAGGCGGCTCCCGGAAACTACCCAGCGCGATGCCTCGCCCAGGTTTGTTCTGCCGGGTCGGTTCCGTACACACCGAATAGATCTGAGACGCGTGTAGACGTTCCCGGGAGCCGCCTGCTATATCGCCGCACAGACTGAAACGTCCTGCGACGAATAACGCGAGTCGTCTGGCACGCGCCAAAGCGGCTCCCCTCCAGGCGGATTCTACCCAAGGCAAGAGGCGGCTTGGTTGCCGTTTCTGTTCCGCTGCGTATGTTTAAGGTGATTTCTTTTCGGTAAAAATGAATGCTTTTGCCCTATGGGCTTTTTTCGGGACACTGGCGCTGTCTCTCTGGGCTGTTTGGCGCGTTAAATCGGTATATAGCAAGTATAGCCAAGTGCCCAACTCTTCCGGACTGAGTGGAGCCGAAGTAGCAGCACACATTCTCCAACGAGCCGGTATCGGAGATGTCCAGATTTTAGAATCGAGCAATTTGCTGACGGACCATTATGATCCGATCAATCGCCGTCTGGTTTTGTCGCCCGAGAATTTTGAGGGCAGGTCTGCCGCGGCCATGGGAGTTGCTGCCCACGAATGCGGTCACGCGCTTCAACATCAGCAGGCGTACGCTCCCTTGACCTGGAGAATGGCCTCTACGGGCCTGGTTGGCTTTGCCAGTCAGGCGGTTTATATCTTACCAATCATCGGTTGGGTTACTCATCTTTTGGCGCCGATGTTAATCCTGCTGTGCTTCGGTTGGGCGATCATCATGTTGTTCAATCTGGTTACTTTGCCGGTAGAGTTCGACGCCTCAGCGCGGGCAAAACGAGTCCTGGCTGAGATGGGCTTGATGCGGACCCAAGAAGAAACGCGAGCAGTTAGCGGCGTCTTAGACGCAGCGGCATTCACCTACGTGGCCGCTTTCATTACTTCGCTAAGCTATCTCCTGTTCTACTTGTTGATGATGTCCGGCCGTCGGAACTAAGCGCGTACCGGCGTTTGGGCTTTGATAGGGCGAGGCTCCCGAAAGGCCCAGCGCTTGACCGAAGCGATTTTTAGGTAACCGTCCTGGTCGCGTTGCTACACCGGAACGATCGCCGAGCCACCACGTAGCGCTGGAGCTCCGACTACGCCGATCAGACAATATTGTTACGATTCCGGGTCAAGGCTACGTCGGACAAGTCGGCAGCGTTGACACGCCTACTGCATCGCCCCATTCGGATCGGTCGATCGCCTTGAGTCAACGCTGAATCCTCTGGAGCCCCTCTGCGCAGCCTGCAGGGCGGCAGGCTCTCGCCCTACCAACCTTTTCAGCAACTCTTCACTTGAAGCACCTCAACCGAGAGCTGAAATAGGAGATTACGCTGGGCCCTGGCTGTTTATGACGAATTCGTCACAGATCTACAGTCGCGCCGGCGTTTTCCAGTCACTAAAGGATGCAAAACAAACGCAAGGCTCGTTCACGACCGCAAAAGACAATTATGGAAGCGCCCAAAGCTCCAGCGTTTAACGATCACGCGCTTTATACGAATCGGGAACTGAGCTGGCTAGAATTCAATCAGCGTGTGTTGGAAGAAGTGGGAGACGCCACGAACCCACTGCTCGAGCGAGTTAAGTTCCTTTGTATTGTCAGTTCGAACCTGGATGAGTTTTTTGAGATCCGCGTCGCCGGATTGAGACAGCAAAGGGACAGCAAAGTGAGCGCGACTGGTCCCGACGGCATGAGTCCCACTGAACAGCTGGTCGCCGTCTCTCATCGAGTCAGAAAAATGGTCGACGATCAATATCGACTTTGGAACGACGTATTGGTGCCGGGATTGGAGGAGCAGCACATTTTCTTCCTCCCCTATGAGGACCTGAGCGACGAAGAGAAAAAGTATTATACGGATTATTTTGAGAAATCCGTTTATCCCGTCCTGACTCCATTAGCGGTGGACCCGGTGCACCCGTTTCCCCAGTTGTTGAACAAGAGTTTGAATGTTGCCGTCGAGCTGGAAGGCAGCGATCTGAGCACGAATTTGGCGGTGGTGCAGGTGCCACGCATCCTGCCACGGTTGCTACCCTATAAGGCGGGAGAACGCGGCATTTATCGCTACATCTTCATTGGCAATCTGATCCAGGCGCATGTGGGATCTCTGTTCCATGGCATGAAGGTAAAAGGGGCCTACCAATTCCGAGTCACCAGAAATAGCGATCTCTATCTGGATGAGGAAGAGGCGGAGAACATGTTGAAGACGATCGAGATCGAGCTTCGCAAGCGGAATCGGGGAGCGGCGGTGCGATTGGAAGTGCAGAAGGAGTGTCCCGTTCATGTGTCGGATCAACTTCTGCAAACGTTCGGCCTGGATAGAGACGACCTTTACGCGGTAGACGGCCCAATCAATTTCTCACGCTTGATGCCGGTAGTTGCTGGAGTTGACCGGCCTGATCTCAAGTATAAGCCTTTTGTTCCTGTAGTGGTGACGGGCACCGACGGAGAAGATATCTTTACCCAAGTCCGGCGTAAGCCAATCCTGCTACACCACCCATATGACAGTTTTCAGACTGTCTTGGATTTTATTGAACAGGCGGCGGAGGACCCGAACGTTTTGGCCATAAAACAGACCCTGTACCGGACTAGCGGCGATTCACCCATTATCGCTTCTCTGGCCGAAGCTGCGGAGAGCGGGAAACAGGTAACAGTAGTGATCGAGCTGAAGGCGCGGTTCGACGAAGCAGCGAACATCAAATGGGCGCATACGCTTCAAGAGGCGGGGGCCCATGTGGTTTACGGAATCGTCGGCCTGAAGACACATGCGAAATTGGCGCTAGTAGTCAGAAAAGAAGAGGATGGTATCCGGCGTTACCTGCATCTCGGGACGGGAAATTATCATCCGTCTACCGCTCGCCTCTATACGGATCTGGGCTTGTTGACTTGCGACCCGGTCATAACTAACGATGGGGCTGAGCTTTTCAACTGGTTAACCGGTGTCTCGGTATTTCCGGAATTAGCTAAGATCAAGGCAGCGCCTAAAAGGCTGCATGAGTTTGTGCTCGATATGATCGAGCGAGAGAAAGATCACGCCAAAGCAGGCAAACCGGCTGCTATCTTCGCTAAGTTAAATTCACTGGTCGACACAGAGGTAATCGAAGCCCTCTATCAGGCTTCTCAGGCCGGTGTTAAGATCCGACTAATGGTGCGGGGTATTTGTTGCTTGAGAGCACATGTTCCCGGGGTCAGCGACAATATCACGCTGCGGAGTATCGTCGGCCGGTTCCTGGAGCATAGCCGGATCTACCGATTTGAAAACGCCGGGCAATCAGAAGTCTATTTGGCGAGTGCAGATTGGATGCCACGCAACTTTTTCCGACGAGTGGAGACCTGTTTCCCGATAGAGGATCCGGATCACCGTGCTTACATCGACGAGGTCATTAGTACTTGTTGGGCTGACAATGTTAAAGCTCGTGAACAAAACTCGGAGCTGACTTACGCGAAGAGACACTCCGATGGGCAGCCGGTCAATTCTCAGGCTCTGTTTTTGGAGCGTCTCACCAAACGCAAACGGCCCGAGATCGAGGTCAAGCCGGTGGTAGTGAAGCAACCGGGCAAAAAAGAAGTTTCCGGTGGCGTAGACCAACCAGCCTAAGCCGAAATTTAAAGGAAAATGATCAACCATTTTCCTTTAAATTTCGGCTATTAGCCTGAATCGGTTTCAAATGCTGTTACGCATTTGGAATCGATTCAGGCTTCTTGCGTCTCGGACGGGCCTCGCGCTTGGCAAACTCCCAACCGATCTTGCCATCGATCAGCGTTAGCGAGGCATCAAACGGGCGTCCCTTCTTCGAGATGAAACGTCGGAGCAGATCGCTTTTGCCCTGGGTAAGCATCTTTTTGAGTTGGTCAGGTGGAACCTCTCTTTGGAGAATGGTCTTGCTCATTTTGAATGTGCAAGAGCCTTTCGAAACGTTTTCACAGACGTAGACCGGGCCTACGTCATAGACCTGACCAGACTTACACACTTGGCACTGACCCAAGGCAGTGTGTATTTGCGGATCAATCTGGATATTGTTGGAGGACAATCCGTTCTCAAAGGCGAATTCCGGCTTGTTTTCGTCGTTGAGAATCACCAAAGCGGCAAACGGCCGGCCGGTCTTGCTGCGAAATCCTTCGAGAGGTCCTACTTTTCTCTCTTTGATCAGGGTGGTCACCTCGGCTGGGCTGAGTTCCCGGCTGGCCAGAACTTTGAAAAGGCGGTATTCGCAGTTTTCGCAGTGATAGGTCCGGTAATCCTCTTTCAACTGAGCAGCCCCGCAATTGGGACACTGAACGTTGAGCGTAACGTAGTTTCCTTCGACGACATCGCTTTCGAAGTGTTTCGCTTTATCGACGATCTCGCTGGTCAGTTGCTTGATCTGAGTCATGAACGTCGACCGGTCGAGGTCGCCGTGTTCCATCTGCTTCAGCTTATGCTCCCATTCGCCGGTCAGCTCAGGCGAGGATAACAACTCGATGCCAATGCCTCGCAAGAGAGTAATCAGCGAGATCCCCTTGGCCGTCGCGATCAGGTCGCGGTTCTCGCGATTGATGTAGCTGTCTTGGATTAGTCCCTCAATGATGGCGGCGCGTGTCGCCGGCGTCCCTAGTCCTTTGGCAGACATTGCTTCCCGCAGATCTTCGTCGTCGACTAGCTTGCCAGCGCTTTCCATAGCCGAAAGTAAGGTGGCCTCTGTGTAGCGGGCTGGCGGTTTGGTTTGATTCTCTTTGACCTCAACCTGGGCAGCGAGGGCCGGCTCTCCGGGCACCACCGCGACCAGCGCGTCGCCCTGCTCATCGGTAGCAGCGTGACGGCCATAGACCTCGAGCCAACCCGGTTCCTTGATGATTCTGCCTTCGGTTTTGAACGCTTCACCTTCGACTCGCGTGATTCTCGTCGTCACTTCAAACTCGGCCGGCGGATAAAAAACCGCCACGAAGCGGCGAGCGATCATATCGAAAAGCTTCTGCTGAGCTTCATCCAGATTTCTTGGGTTTTCCCCCGTCGGGATGATCGCGTTATGGTCGGTGATTTTCGCGTTGTTGAAGATGCGTTTGCTGGGTCGGACCCAGTTGTTGGCCAACGCTTTTCTGGCGGCTGGCGCCAAAGTCGGATCGGTCAGGCGACCCAGAATATTATTGGCTGTTCCCAGGTAGTCCTCAGGTAGATACCGGGAATCGGTTCTCGGATAGGTGATCACCTTGTAACGCTCATAGAGCTGTTGGGCGATCTGGAGAGTCCGTCGCGCGGAAAAACTGAAGCGAGCGTTAGCCTCGCGCTGCAGAGAAGTCAGGTCGTAGAGAAGCGGAGGCGCCTGAGTAGTCGGCTTTTTCTCCTCGGTGATGGTGCCGGATTTGCCCAGCACTTTGTCATGGATCGCGTTGGCCTGTTCGACCGTCCAAATCCGTTCCGGGCGTCGAGTTTCGTCCACGTCCTTCTGAAACGCTTCGTCAAACCAACGACCGCGGAAGCTACCGGCCGAAACGTTAAAGTCGGCTAAAACCTCCCAATAATTCTTGGGCTCAAAGCTGCGAATCCTTTCCTCTCGCTCTACCAAGATCGCGAGGGTGGGGGTTTGAACGCGGCCGACCGGGGTGAGTTGGAAACCGCCAACTTTGGAATTAAAAGCGGTCATGGCTCGGGTCGCATTAATGCCGACCAGCCAGTCGCTCTCAGAGCGGCAAACCGCTGCTTCCGCCAAGGGAATCATTTCGCGGTCTGCTCTCAGATGAGCGAAAGCGGACCGGATCGCATCCGCCGTCATCGACTGCAGCCAAAGACGGGTGAAAGGCTTTTTGACGCCTGCTAACTTGACCAGGTAGCGGAAGATCAGTTCTCCTTCTCGCCCCGCATCGCAAGCGTTGACGATCTCGCTGACGTCGGGCCGGTCCATAAGACGCCGGAGCAACTTGTAGCGAGCCTCTGTCTTGGCTATCGGTTTGAGTTGGAACTCGCTGGGGATAATGGGCAGGCTCTGAAAGCTCCATTTGCCCTTCTTTTTGTCTAGCTCCGCCGGAAGACACAGCTCAACCAGGTGGCCGATTGCAGAGGAGATAACGAATCGGTCATTCTCGAAATAATCACCTTTTTTCTCGAAGCGGCCCAGCGCTCTTGTGAGGTCGAGCGCGACGCTTGGTTTTTCAGCGATAACGAGAGTTTTTCCCATCTGGCCAAATAATGTGTGCTTGCAGGGTAACCCACATCCGGATGGCGACACTAGTGGTCATCGCGGGAGCAGGCAAATGCTTTGCTAAAGTAATTTTACGAAGAATTTTCCCGGTAATTGCTTGACTAATCTTCGCATTTCGAGCTGCAGGAGGCCGGATGTTACGACGTTAGCAGCCAGTCCTGAAGCGTCGATAATCCGGTCAATCGACGTTTCCGAGATTTCGATTGCTTCGTAAATCCTGAGGAGATCTCCCTCTAGATCCGGTTTGCTTGCCGTGAGAACGGGTTTATCCGGGAAGAGGGTTTGCATGTCCTCGAGAATATCATCGACGCTCATTACCAGTTTCGCGCCTTGCTGGATCAAACGGTTCGTGCCGACGGAAGTCGGCCGGTCGATAGGGCCGGGTACCGCATAGAGATTCCGGCCTTGATCCGTCGCCTGCGAGGCGCTGATTAATGCCCCGCTGTTAGCGCCAGCCTCTACGACCAAAAGTCCGAACCCCCAACCGCTGATAATTCGGTTTCTCATTGGAAAAGTTTGCCGGTCGGGCGTGGTATCCATAGGGAATTCGCTGATGACCGCTCCGGACTGCGCGATTTTTTCAGCTAACGCCCGATTTTCTGCGGGATAGAGATGATTCAGACCGGTACCAAGGACGGCGATCGTTCGGCCTTTGGCAGCTAATGCACCCTGGTGGGCGGCAGTATCGATCCCGCGGGCAAGGCCACTCGCGACCGTGATCCCGGAATATGCGATCTGATATGATAGCCGTTTTGCGCATTCCAACCCGTAATGGGTGGTCCGCCGAGACCCGACTACACCCAGCGCGTTGTGATCCCGTTCTTCGAGATTACCCCACACATACAATACCAACGGAGGATCGTAAATCTGGCGAAGCAAGGGCGAGTAAATCGGATCGTCTTGCGTAATAACGGTCGCGCCAAATTGCCGGATCCTCTCGAGTTCGGCTGGCAAGTCCAGTTCGTTCTCCCAATTCAACAGCGCGTCGACCGTGTTCCGAGGCAACCCTTCCACGCGGTCAAGTTCCGTCGCTTTAGCCTGCAGGATACGTTGGGGTTCCCTAAAGACCTCGAGAAGCTTTCGGACCCGTACCGGTCCTACGTGCGCCATCATATTCAGCGCAATCAAAGCTTCGTTTCGGGTCACGCTATGGATTCTCGCAATGATTCGACCGCGGATTCAAGGTCCTTGCGTGTGATTTTTTCGGAAACAAAGGCCGAACCAAACTCAGAGGTAAGTACAAACCGGATCTGTCCGCGGTGGAATTTCTTGTCTGCAAATACTCTCTCCATGACCGAGGCGGTCGGAATTTCATCCTGCAGAAGCACCGGCAGAGAGAGTTGCTTCAATAGACGAATCAGCCGGTGGTAATCCGCAATCGGGAGGCCTGCGTGCTTAGTGGATAACCAACCGGCCGCGCGCATTCCAAGGCTGATTGCTTCTCCGTGGAGCAGCTTCCCATATCCTGCGGCCGATTCGATGGCATGGCCAATGGTGTGTCCAAAATTCAACAGTGCGCGTTTCCCGGACTCTTCTTTTTCGTCTGCGGCGACGATGCTCGCCTTGATTTGCACGCATCGTTCAACGATCTCCGTTAGGCTCTGTTGAGACGCGTTCTCCATTGTGTCAAGAAGCGATCGGTCGGCGATGACGCCATATTTTATCACTTCAGCGAGTCCCTCGTTCCTCTCCCGGGTGCCGAGAGTGGTCAATGTTTCTGGATCGACAATCACTAACGACGGCTGATGAAAAGATCCTACCAGATTCTTGCCTGCACCTAGGTTAATGGCCGTCTTACCTCCCACGGAACTATCGACTTGGGCCATTACGGTCGTGGGGACTTGTACATAGGGGATGCCGCGGGCAAAAATCGACGCTACAAAACCTGCTAAATCTCCAATCACTCCGCCGCCGAGTGCAACTACCAAACTCGATCGGTCAACACCTGCTTCGGCCAGGCTTTCGCTGACCTCTTCAGCCATGGCAAAAGACTTAGCCGGTTCACCGCCCGAAACGACGTGGAGGCTGCTGGAAAAACCGGCTGCGTCAAGAGAAGCGATCAGCTTTTGCCCGTAAAGTTCTTCCACCCGTTCATCAGTGACCACCGCGACTGGACTATTCAGGCCAGCCTCCCGCAATAGCGACCCGGTCTGGTGGAGGGTTCCGGCGCCGATCACAACATCGTAAGATCGGCCTAATAGTGGGACGGTGACGCGGCGATTAGCAATCGACATGCGGTGGGTTGGGCTACGATGTGCCTCAAATTAAGAGGCCATCAATGGTGCTCGGGGGGGGACTTGAACCCCCACGCCTTACGGCATACGCCCCTCAAACGTACGTGTCTGCCATTTCACCACCCGAGCTGGTTCAAGGGAGAGAAATGTTTAACACGACCTATCACGGTCGCAAGGATGATTATTTTGGGCGAGGTCTCGCATCTCCAGGGCCCGGAGGGGAGCCGCTTTGGCGCGTGCCTTACAATCCGGCGATATTTGTCATATCGTGAGCCCGACCTAAAAACGTGAAAGAAGGCGGCTCCCGGAAACTACCCCTGGTCTGCCATCTCCGAACGCTCTAGACGCTGGCGATGATTACATCCGTAGACGCTCGCGGGAGCCGCCTGCTGCCAACCTACAGAACTGCAACGTTATAAAGCGGCTCCCCTCCAGGCGTTATGTGGCAACGCGTACGATTTCTTACGGCACGAGCGCTGTCTTAATTCCTTGGCGGGACCAAGCCAGTTCGAGCGCCTTTCCCCAATCTTTTAGAGGGATTTCTTGGGTCACGATTTCTTTCACCTGGATTCGCCCGTTCTCAAGGTAGTTCAGAGCCCGCTGAAATGAATCGATCTGCGCGAAAGAACCTTTGATTGTAATTTCACGACGAAATACGTCGAATGGGTCGAACCTCACCGACGCTTTCTCCGGATACACGCCGTAAACCAGAATCGTACCGCGCCGCCGAACAAAGTTCAGGGCTTCCTCACAAACCGATGGTGCTCCTGTCGCCTCGATGACGTAATCAAAGCCCTTGGGAGCGAGTTCCTTCAGCCGCCGCCGGTGTGCCTCGGGGTCTTTACGATCCATAGGTACGACGTGATCCGCAGCCAAGCGACCGACTAAGTCAAGCTTTGACCCCGCCGGGGCAGCGGCAGTCAGTGTTGCCGCACCGTTCATTTTCATCAATTGAGCCAACACCTGTCCGGTCGGCCCGGCGCCGAAGATCAGCACGTCGCTCCCCGGCTGCATGTCCAGCACTTCCATGCCGTGCAAAGCACATGAGGTTGGTTCAACCATAACTGCCTCGCGCGGAGAAAGTTGCGAAATAGGAAATACTCGATGCGCCTTTATTTTCATGTGCTCGGCGAATCCCCCATTTCGCGTGACTCCGTACGCTTCCAGATTATCGCACAAGAGCCTATCTCCTCTTTCGCAGTAGAAGCAATGCCCGCACGCCATATTGCTGTTCGCAACCACGGCCTGTCCGGCGGCCAAACCCGTCACAGCCGATCCGGCAGCCGCAACCGTTCCCGTGAACTCGTGACCCGGAATCAGGGGGAAACTAGGTGCGAACTCGCCTTCGTGGATGTGCAGATCGGTGCCACAAAGACCGCAGGCCTGAATCTTCATCAGGATCTCGTCCGCCTCGAGTTCCGGGTCTGGGACGTCGCGGTATTCAAATTGTCTGGGTGCATCGTATACGAGAGCCTTCATGTCACAGTATTCGGTAGTATTGTAACTACTACGGCAGTCCGCGCATTTGTCATTTACGCGGCGGCAGCATATTCTCCCGCGCTTCGGTTAACGCCTGTTGTGCGGTTGCTTGCCCGTTCGTGGCTATCTGAAGCGCGGAACCCATCGCACCCCAGAATCGTCCCATCTGAGGAATGTTTGGCATTACTTCGCCGTAATCCGCGCACGCTCTCATCTGGCGAAGCAGTTCGTCAGTTTTTGACATCTTTTCGTAGAGCGATTTTAGCGCAGGAATGCCAAGCGGTTTTAGCCGGTTTGCTTCAGCCAGTCCCTCGTCCGTGATCGCGTAGTTCTCCAAGAACTGCCGGGCGATATCCAGATTAGGTGAGCTCCTGTTAATGTAAGCGACGGATACGCCAATAAACGCTCTTCCTGGTTTTCCGCCGACCCCCGGGACCGGCACTACGCCGAAGTCTATGCCACTTTTCATCAAGTCCGGCCAGTCCCACGGTCCGGAAAGCATCATGGCCAGCTTACCTTCTGCCATCATCTGTTTTGGCATCCCGGCGACAGATGCGGTCTTGGGCAGAACACCCGCGTGTACTAACCCAACCAGTTGATTAAGTGCGTCAATAGCTCCCGGGGTGGCGATCCCGATATCCTTGGTGTCGAATCCTGCCTCTGTTCTGCCGAAGACATAGGCTCCAGCGCTGCCGAAGATGCCCCATGAGTAATAAGGACTGGTGTAGTCCCACAGGATGGTCATGACACCCGGATGCTCGGCTTTGAGTTGCTTGTTGACCTCGGTCAGGTCCGAAAGCTGGGCGGGAGGAGTCTGCACCAGCTTTTTGTTGTAGATCAGTCCTACGACTTCGAAGCACAGAGGGTAGCCCCAATATTCCCTCCGGTGTAGGACCGCTTCCCAAGCTAGGCTATCGAACCGCGACCGGTACGATGCATCGACCGGTACGGGCGCGATCAATCCTCCATCGGCCCACTCGCCGAGTTTATCGTGCGCGAAGATGACAATATCCGGCCCTTTGTTCGACTGGGCAGCCAGAGGGAAATTATTCGGAATATTCTCAGTCGCATCGACATTGACTTTGATTCCGTAATCGCGCTCGAATTTTTGGCCGGCCTTCTGCATCGCAGGCAGTCGGTCTGCGTCCATCCAAATGGAGAGCTCTCCATTGACCCAGGCGAACCCTGGGTGGACCCAGGCGAAGGCGAGAACGGCACAAAGAATGAAGCGCATGACGGATCTGGGCCAGAAGTGCGGCCACCTCAAACCTAAGCAGTAATCAGTGATCAGTAAATCAGTAATCAGTGACCGAAGAGTCCGAACTGATCACTGACTCACTGCTTACTGATGCTTTCGACCGGATCTGTCGATTTCAAGGCTTACGGCCATTGCCGTCGGAACCCGTTTCGCGTGTCCCAATGTGCTCTTCTGCAAAGGTTGTGTCCATATCGGGGACGGTCAGCCCACCAGTAGCCTCTAACCAGTCGGCCACATCGGTGACCATATGATCCAAGTTTTTATCGGTTACATCGACGACCATCTTCGGGAGAAGCGATCGATCGAACAGTTCTTGAACGACTTCTTGTTCTCGCAAGAAAATCTCTAGATCTTCGTATTGTGAAGGGTTGCTCGAGATGGCGAGCCGGCGTTGCCTGGCTTTTTCAAACGAGTCAGGTTGGCGCCAACAAAAGACTAAACGGAATCCGAGCGGCACTAGTCTCTTCTCTAACCAGGCGAAATCATAGTGACGCTTTGCATAAATTGATTGCCACGCCTGAGTCGAGATATGAAACCGATCGACAATCCACGAATAGTAACGGTAAAGCTCAAAGAGCTTGGCCCAGGTGCGGTAAGCATCCAAGGCCAACTCTTCGTAGGCAGGCGTGAAATTTATTAGACTGGCGCCGTACGGGCTTCGGGTAAACCCGTTCCACTCCGCCGATATGATCGGCGAGTGGTACCGATATTTTCTGACTCCGACAATCCGCGGGTGCTCATTGAGAGCAAACGCCAGATCGGTCTTTCCCGTCAGGCGGGTGCCTTCAAGGATAATCTTTGGTGAACGTTTAATTACCATGGGGGGAGCTTCCGGAGAGTCGGCCGACTGCTCGGAATTCAGCAAAGGCATAAGTTAGCTCCATATAAGTCAAGGTTCTTTTTCGAATACAAGCACGACGCTCCGAGGGGTCCGCCAATGATAGGTGTAATCAGGATGGGAGTTGCAGGATTTAATATAGCAATTTATCGAGGTTAAGAACCGGCTTAGGCTGCCAAAGAGTAGATGACGAAGACTTCCACGTTTCTTTCGTTCCAAAACCCGCTGTTCAAAAGGCTTTGGGTAATGAGCCTCATATCGGGCTGCTGCGTTTCCGCACACGACACGGCCAGTACTTGGCTCATGAGCCGACTGACTCATTCGAGTTTTCTAATTTCGCTCATCTCGACCGTGGCGTCGCTCCCCTTTTTCCTTTTTACTCTGCCGGCGGGTGCATTGGCCGATATGACCGACCGGCGCAAGATCCTCTGGGTGATGAATATTTGGCTCGGTTGTGCTGCCGGCGGCTTAGCCCTGTTGGCGGGGTTAAACTTGCTTCACCCATACCTGATTCTCTTATCTGTTTTTCTGATCGGCGTTGGCTTTAGTTTTTATGCGCCGGCTTGGTCAGCCATTGTTCCCGAAATAGTCTCCAAGGAACAATTAGCCTCTGCCATCACTCTGGGTGGGCTTCAACTTAACATCTCCGGTATAATTGGCCCTGCGGTTGGCGGTCTCGTGCTCGGGGCGTTCGGCGCTCAATACGTCTTTGCAGCCAACGCGGTCTGCTTTTTCCTTCTTCTACTAAGCCTCATTGGCTGGGGGCGCGTCTATGTGACACCCAAAATGCCACTGGAGAATTTCTTCGATTCCTTAGCGAGCGCGGTCCGTTATATTCGGTACGCACCGGGGATTCAGGTTGTTTTAGTACGCGACGTGATCTTTTCTGTGTTTATCGCGGTTATCCCTGCGCTGTTACCTGTGGTAGGTCTGAAGCAGCTTGGTCTCGATTCATCGAAGTTGGGTCTCTTGTTCACTTCCATGGGAGTCGGTTCGGTAATCGGTGCGGTCGTCGTGATTCCACAAGCCCGAGCCAAATTCTCGGCCAATACGCTGACCATTCTGGCTAATCTGTTACTGGCGTTTGTCTTTTTACTGATGGCCTTCGTCCGGAACGCGAACTTGTTCATGGGGGTGGCAGCATTGGCCGGACTTGGATGGACGCTAACGGCCGCAGAGTTGTGGGTAGCCGGCCAACGAGCCATGCCCAGCTGGGCCCGAGGCCGGATGAATGCAACTCACATGATGGTTTCCCAAGGGGGACTTGCTCTGGGTGGCGTTACCTGGGGAGCTCTGGCTGCCGGCGTCAATGTCGAGTTTGCTCTGATCGCCGCCGCTCTGTTTCTGATTTTTAGTCTGTCTTTGGCCTTCCCTCTCTCGATCGATTTCACCAAACGGCTAAACCTGGACCCGGCTCCGCTCACAACCCAGTACCACCGATTCTTGCACATACCCGATCCGTCGGAGGGACCGGTGGTCGTAGTGATGGTGTTTGATGTAGAACAAGAAAACCGCCGCCGTTTTCTGGATCTGATGCGGGAGATGCGGCTCATCTACCTGAGAAACGGAGCCTTTAGTTGGAGGTTGGATGAGGATCTGGAAAAACCGAATCGGTTCCGAATGGAAATGATGGTTTCGTCCTGGTCAGAGCATCTTGAGCAACATAAACGGATGACCAGAAATGAGCTGGCAGTTTGGCGCAGAACCTGGAGCCTTCACACCTCGGCCTCAGATGGTCCAGTGGTGAAGCACTATCTGTCGGTACACCGAGAGCTAATGACACGACGTTCAAACTCCGCCAACTCGGAGACTGAGGAAGATGAAGAAAGTCTACCGGGCTCGCAAATGCGCATGCAATTGTAAGCCGGGCAAACCGTTGCCATAGACGGCGGCGTTACCAAATGCTTCAATGCATTTGTCAAAAGCCGAACGCTGACGGAATTTAGTTCCCGCTTTCCTACTCCCCCCCTTTAGACGCATGTCTAATCACTCTTCTACCTTTACCGCTCTCCGTAATTCTACTTATTCCCGAATTTGGGTGGCTAGCCTCGTGTCGAGCGTTTGCGTCAGTGCACATGATACGGCTGCGACCTGGGTGATGAATATGCTCAGTCCGTCGCCGTTCTTCCTTTCCTTAATGTCGACGGTCGCTTCTCTTCCCTTCTTCTTATTTACGCTGCCTGCCGGCGCTTTGGCAGATATGGTGGATCGACGTAAGTTGTTACGGTTTATGAACTTATGGCTGTCTGGCACGGCAGCTTTGCTCGCTCTGCTGTTTACGTTTCATTGGCTCACACCGGAACTCGTGTTGATCTGTATTTTCCTAACCGGTGTGGGTTTCGCTTTTAACGCTCCGGCGTGGACCGCGATCGTGCCCGAAATTGTTACAAATGCAGAGTTACCTTCGGCTTCAACCTTGAGCGGCCTATCGCTCAACATCTCTGGGATCATCGGACCAGCGTTGGGTGGACTGGCTTTGCGATTTGTTACCCCCAACTGGGTCTTTGCCACAAATGCCCTCTGTTTCTTGCTCGTAATTTTTGCGATTGCTCAATGGAAACGTCCGGTTCGGAACTCAACGCTCCCTTTAGAGAATTTCTTAGAATCGTTTAGCACCGCCATCCGCTACGTCCGCTTTGCTCCCGGACTTCAGGTGGTTGTGGCTCGTAACGTTTTGTTTTCACTCTTTATTTGTGTGATCCCGGCTCTGCTTCCGGTCGTCGGTTTGCAGAAACTCAAGTTTGAGCCTTCCAGTTTGGGACTTCTATTCACCTGTATGGGCGCCGGTTCCGTATTTGGAGCCGTCTTCGTGGTGCCTAAACTGCGAGACCGTCTTCATTCCAACTCGATTATCCTGTCTGCCAGTATTCTGTTGTCGCTAGTCTACCTGGGGATGGGTCTGGTTCTGAACCATGCATGGTTCATGGCCATCGCCGCGGTTGCCGGGATTGCTTGGACGATAGCGGCCTCCGAGCTCTGGGTGGTCAGCCAACGAGCCATGCCCGATTGGGCCCGTGGCCGAATGAATGCCACCCTGATCATGGCTTCCCAGGGCGCTATGGCCTTAGGCGGTATTATCTGGGGTATATTAGCCACCACCCTCGGGGTCACCCTTACGCTGGAGATTGCGGCCGGTCTGCTCCTATTGAGTCTGCTGCTATCAATCCCGCTCTCCATCGATTTCGTTGGAGAGCTCAATTTCACTCCTGCACCGGTGACTGGCTTGTCGCATAAGCTGATACATATACCCCGCCCGCACGATGGACCGATTTCGATTACCTACGAGTTCGAGGTCGATCGCCATAGAGGCTCCGATTTCATTTGTTTGCTCCGCCAAGTTCGCCTGATTCATCTTCGAAACGGAGCCTTCAGCTGGCGCCTTCACGAAGACCTCGGAAGAGCGAATGTTTACCGGATAGAGATGATGATGCCGTCGTGGACGGAACATTTGCTGCAGAAGGAGCGGTATACTGAATCCGAAAAAGAGATATTACAGAAAGCGGTCGCTCTACATGTGGGGCAAGAGCCGCCTGTCGAACGCGTTTTCCTTTGCGTTAACCGAGAGCTGCTCAGCCATATTTCCTTGGTCAGTCATCCCAGCACGATGTCCACCAGCCCGCTTGATATCGGCGCCCAGGAACTGGGCAATACTGCGTGATGGCTTGCGGGCGTATCAAATCGTAATCGTTCTCGAAGAAGCGTGTTTAACGTGGGGACATGGGGAACCCACACCCCCACATTGCTTTAGTTCCTAATTGATCGGGCCCTTTACCCCGCGCGCCTCGACTTCGGCAATGAATTCACCGACCGATCGCCCGATTGTTTCCGGATGGTCCTCCTGCAGATAGTGGATGCCGGCACCGAGTTTAACGAGCCTGCAGTCATGCAGTTTTTGGGCGAGATCTTCAGCCATCGCGGGTGAAACGAGAGCGCCGGGATCGGCCGCGAAGAGAAGTTTTGGATAGGTCGATGCAGCTAGACTCGCGTGCGCCTTCTCAACGGTAGCAACGACGTCAGCCGGTTGCCCGGCGATTGGGAGCTCGTTCGGGAAGCGCCAGGTTGGTCGCCGTGATTGTGGCGTCGAAAAGGGAGCACGGTAGACTGCCATTTCTTCGCCGGTGAGCTTGCGTACAACCGAACCCGGCAGCACCCGCTCAATGAAGGCGTTTTCTTCAAGGATCAGTTTCTCTCCTTCTCCGGGTGTCCGAAACTTGCGGAAGATGTCGCGTGTTGCGGAATCTCTGGCAAACTCGTCCCAAGTCGGGATCGCCCAGATGAACTCAAAGAAGGCTAACCCGCGCACGAATTCGGGTCGGCGCGCAGCCAAATGAAAAGCGAGAGCGGTTCCCCAGTCATGCGCGATGAGGTAGGCGGAGGCGATCCCAGCCTTCGCGATGAAGGCGTCGAGGTAGCGCACGTGATCCTCGAATCGATATGCGATGTCTGGTTTGCCCGATTGGCCAAAGCCGATGAGGTCCGGAGCAATGCAATGCGCGACCTCTGCGACATGGGGGATGACGTTACGCCATAGGTAGGACGAGGTCGGATTACCGTGCAGGAGGAGCGCTGCCGGGGCGTCTGCTCGGCCCGCTTCGTGATAGGCCATTTCGGAGTCGAGAACGGAGAGCTTGGGGAGGTTCATGTCTGGGTTCATGTCGATGGTTCCTTGAATACGGTGGCAAACACGATGCGTTTAAAGCGTTCGAGCGGTTCGGCATTGCGCTCGACTTTCATTCGGAGGATGGCGCCTTCCCAAGACGAGAGCAGGAATTCAGCTAGCTCTTCCGCTGCAAACGTCGCTGCGATCTCGCCGGTCGCTTGGCCTTGGGCGATGCAGGTAGCGAAGGGAGTGCGCCACTCGATAAAGATACTAGCCAAGCGTGCGCGTAGCATTTCGCTTTGTGGCGCGGCTTCGAGGCTGAAATCGCCAATTAAGCACCCGCGGCCAAACTCATCCTTGGCGAGACGGTCTGTGATGATGTCTAGATAACGGTTGAGCCTTTCGCGGGGTGTTCGGCTGCTATCCTCGAGCGCTTCCGAAACAACGCGTTTTAGATCGTCGAAGTAACGGTCCAGCACCTCACGAGCGAACTCCTCTTTCGAGCGAAAATGATTGGTAAACGAGCCCTGTGGCGCCGGTGCTCCAGCCACGATGTCGCGCACGCTAGCGCCGACGTACCCTTTGCGGAACATGACTTTAAGTCCGGCTTCAAGGATTTGTTCACGGAGGGATTGTCTAGCCACGCCGTTAAATACGTACGAACGTATTAGTCGTCAAGCGACTTTCCTTTCCACGCCGCTAACAATTGATTTTAGGCTTCTGATTCGGCCCGATCACGTGCTCGCGCCGACAAGCCTATACGCCGATACGCTACTCGGTCCCGCCTCTCAGGGCTGCCTCCAGTGCGTGCCACCCGAGCGTGGCGCACTTCAAGCGCTGAGGAAACTTCTTCACACCAGCAAGCGCGCGTAAATGGCCGAGACCCTCGCTCGCGCCATCCTTAGTAAGAAAATCAATGAAATGTCTTTGTAACGCCAATGCCTGTTCTTGAGTCGTCCCCTTTACCTGCAAGGTCATTAACGAGGTCGACGCCGTGCAGATCGCGCATGCCTGCGCCTGGAACGAAATAGTCTCGATCTTGCCTTCAGCCGACTTCAGCACGAACACCGTTACTTCATCGCCACAGGCCGGATTGTAGCCCGAACCGTGGGTCGCCGGCGGAGGCAATACCCCGCTATTACGAGGTCGCTTCGAGTGATCGAGGATGATTTCTTGGTACAGCTCGTCGAAGTCCATCACGGGGTTCTAGGTTTCAGGTTGTACGTTATAGGTACTACTTTGGGGTTTCGCCGCTCCAAAAACCCGTCATCGGGCCTTTAGCGATGGGCCAAGCGCCATTTGCAACTTAGAACTTATAACTTAAAACCTAAAACTTCTAACCGTCTGACGGGCTAACCGAAGTATTTGGAGGCCGAGTGGAGAACCTCGACTAAGCGATCGAGTTCGGGTTCTGTGTTGTACAGATAGAAGCTGGCTCTGGCAGTAGCATGTAATCCCAGCTTACGCACGAGGGGCTGATTGCAGTGATGTCCGCCGCGTAGCGCCACCCCATGCTGATCCGCAAATGCCACCAAGTCGTGAGCATGAATCTTGGCCAATTGAAAGCTGACGATTCCCGCCCGCTCGCCGACAGGGCCAAATACTCGTAGATCCGGTATCTCGCGTAGCCGATCCGCCGCAATACTACCAAAATGATGATCGTTCTCTCGAATCGAATCCCGTCCGACCCGGTCAAGGTAGTCGAGCGCGGCGGCCAATCCGACCGCGCCGGCTATGTGCGGAGTGCCCGCCTCGAAGCGGTGAGGGGGAGGCTTCCATTCTGCTCCTTCGTAAGTAACGCTGACGATCATTTCGCCGCCGGTCTGATACGGTTCCATTTTTTCCAGCAGGCTTTTTCTTCCGTACAAAACCCCGATCCCGGTTGGACCGCAGCATTTGTGGCCCGAAAAAGCTAGGAAATCACAATCGATTGCTCTGACATCCAGCGGCATATGCCCGGCGCTTTGGGCTGCGTCGATCAGTGTCACCGCGCCGTGCTGATGAGCCGTACGACAGACTTCGGCCACCGGATTGATTCTGCCCAGTGAATTCGAGATATGCGTGAGTGCGACGATCCGAATCGGATTATTCGTAAGAATCGTATCGAGTTGCGACCAATCGATTTCTCCCTCGTCTCCCGTCACCGTCAAGAAATGGAGCTTCGCTCCGACGCGCCTGGCGACAATCTGCCACGGGATCAGATTGGCGTGATGTTCCATCTGCGTGAGCAAAATGCCATCACCTGGCTTGAGCGCGTTCTCTGCCCAGGAAGAGGCGACCAAATTAATTGATTCGGTCGTGCCTCGAGTGAAAATAATCGATTCCGGTTCCTCGGCGTTCAGGAAAGTGGCAACCCGCTGTCGCGCATTTTCGTAAAGCGTAGTAGCCCGATTGCTGAGGGCGTGCAGCCCTCTATGCACGTTAGCGTGATCGTGCCGGTAATACCGGCTTAGCTCGTCGATCACGCTGGTCGGCCGCTGTGTCGAAGCCGCGTTATCCAGGTACACCAAAGGGTATCCATTGACCGTTTGATCAAGGATCGGAAAATCGGGGCGAAACCTCTCTGCCAGCGAAGGGCCAGTCACAAAGCATTGTCGTACTGGCTGCAGGGGGTTGCAACCACGGTGAACAGTGAGCAGTGAGCAGTGAGCAGTAAGCAGTAAGCAGTAAGCAGTAAGCAGTAAGCAGGGTGAGGAGTGAGGGGTGGGTT
>JAFAZK010000319.1 GCA_019239825.1 Verrucomicrobiota bacterium
GAACAGAAAGCACCAACCAGCTAGAGTCAGAGACACGCAATGGCAAAATTCTTCATTAATCGGCCGATCGTCGCAATGGTGATTTCAATCATCATGACCATCGCCGGGGTGGTGGCGTTTCTCGGCCTGCCAGTAGCCCAGTACCCAAACATAGTGCCGCCGGAGATGCAGGTTAATACGACCTACGTGGGAGCGGACGCACTCACAGTCGAACAATCGGTAGCAACTCCGATCGAGCAACAAATGAGCGGCGTGGACAACATGAACTACATGTATTCCACTAACGCAAATAACGGGGCGATGCGTTTAGTAGTCAATTTTAATGTGACTACTGATCCCAACACCGATCAGGTGCTCACACAGATGCGGCAATCGCAAGCCGAATCTCAATTGCCTTCCGACGTCCGCAACTATGGAGTTACTGTAGTCAAATCAACGTCCGCGCCGTTAATGGTGGTTACCCTGACCTCACCCAACGCGCTGTATGACTCAGTTTTTCTCGCCAACTACGCCTACATCAACCTGGTTGATGCCATGACTCGGGTTCCGGGTATTGCGAGTGTCACGGTTTTTGGTGCAGGCCAATATGCGACCCGGATCTGGGTAGATCCGAACAAGTTAGCCAATCTCAATATAACAGTGCCTGAAATCGTAGCTGCGATCAACGCGCAGAACGCCGTGAATCCGGCGGGGCAGATCGGAGCGGAACCGATTCCTCCAGGCCAAGCGTATACTAAGACGGTGAGAGCACAGGGGCGTCTGGTAACTCAAGAGGATTTTGAGAACATCGTGCTGCGGGCCAATGTGAGTGGTGCTTTTGTTCGGATCAAGGACGTTGCCCGGGTCGAACTCGGCGCTCAGACCTATGCGCAGAACAGCCGCGTTAACGGTAAACCAGCGGCAGTTCTAGGCCTTTATCAATTGCCCGGAACCAACGCCATCAAAGCCGTGGAAGGCATTCGCAAACTGATGGAAGAGCTAAAGCAGCGCTTTCCAGCCGGGTTGGAGTACGACGTCGCGCTGGATACGACCGCTGCTGTCACCGAGGGCATTCACGACATTTATAAAACTTTAGTCGAAGCCATGATCCTGGTGATTGTCGTCGTCTTCGTCTTTTTGCAGGGATGGCGCGCCACTTTGATTCCGTTGCTGGCGGTACCAGTCTCTTTGGTTGGAACGTTCATGGTTTTTCCGCTGCTCGGCTTCTCAGTCAACACGCTGTCGTTGTTAGGCCTCGTGTTAGCAATCGGCTTGGTCGTAGATGACGCCATTGTTGTGGTCGAAGCGGTTGAACACCACATCGAACATGGTCTCTCTCCGAAGGACGCGACCTTGAAAGCAATGCAAGAAGTCTCGGGGCCGGTGATCGCGATTGCCTTGATTTTGGCTGCTGTCTTTATTCCGACCGCCTTTGTCCCTGGAATTACCGGGCGCCTGTACCAGCAGTTTGCACTCACGATTGCGATATCGGTTATCATTTCCGCGTTTAACGCTTTAACCCTTAGTCCTGCTCTGTCTGCTTTACTACTACGGCCTAGAAAGGAATCTCGCGGACCTCTCGGTTTTTTGTTTAGAGGCTTCAATAGCGGCTTTTTAAAAGCGACGCACGGATACGTCAGTTTGTGCAGAATGCTAATCCGGCGGAGCATCGTGGCAGTGCTTCTGCTCGCGCTCATCTTGGTTGGGACCGGTTGGCTCGGCAAGCGAATCCCGGTCGGATTCTTGCCTGATGAAGATCAAGGCTATCTCTACGCGAACCTGTCGCTTCCGGACGCCGCTTCGCTTGAGCGAACGGACAACGCGGCTAAGCAGGTCGAAAAAATTCTATTGAACATTCCAGGCGTGGAAAAAGTAACCACCGTCACAGGTTACAGTCTGCTGAGCAGCGTTACCAGCACCTACAATGCGTTTTTCTTCGTAACCCTCCACGAATGGAAGAAGCGTAAGGATCCGGAAGAACATATCGGACATATCATTGCCTCAGCGAATCGAGCTTTGACCGGCCTAGTTGAGGGGCGCGCATTCGTATTTCCGCCACCGGCGATTCCGGGTATTGGCACTTCCGGTGGAGTGACGTTCATGCTGGAAGACCGGTCCGGGCAAGATGTCCCTTATCTAGCCCAGCAAACGAAGATTTTCATGGAAGAGGCCGCCAAACGCCCCGAAATCGCCAGAATCACTACGACCTTTATTCCGGCGGTACCCCAGGTATACGC